>JAHYIW010000001.1 GCA_019429445.1 Desulfuromonadaceae bacterium | reverse complement strand
ATGGCTAAGCAAAAATTTCGTCCTACAAGGCCTGGTGGTTTTTCAGGGGCGAAGGCCTACATCAGGTAGGTCGAGGTCCTGAAAAACCGGCGTAACGCAGTAGGGCGGACTTTTTGCGACGCCATCATTCATAATAATTACCTGAGATTACCCGGTTTTTAGAAAGTAACGTCCGCAGCGGTGGCGGTCAAGGAACGCATCGCCTCCAGCTCTCGACTGACCAGATCAACCAGATCCTGAACCCCGTCGCCGGTTACCGCCGCGATCGTCACGACGCGATAACCGCGCGCCGTCAGCGCCTGTTCCGCCTCATGCGCCTGCTCACGCACCTCGGTAATATCCATTTTGGTCAGCACAACGATCTGGGTCTTGTCTGCCAGTTCGGGATTGTGGCGCCGCAGTTCCCGATTAATCATGTCGAAATTCGTCAGCGCTGTCGCTACCGGTTCAATGCCGATATCGAGCAGATGCAGGAACAGGTCGGTCCGCTCGACATGACGCAAAAAACGGGTACCGAGACCATAACCTTCACTCGCCCCTTCGATCAGTCCAGGGATATCGGCCACCACAAAACTTTTATAGCCACCGTATTTGACGACACCGAGGTTCGGCACCAACGTCGTAAAGGGATAATCAGCAATCTTCGGCCGAGCGGCTGAAATGACTGAAATCAAGGTCGATTTCCCGGCGTTTGGCATCCCCACCAGGCCGACATCGGCGAGCAGCTTCAGCTCCAGCCGCAAGGTGCGCTCTTCTCCGGGTAACCCCGGTTGGGCATGGCGCGGGGCGCGGTTGGTACTGGTCATGAACCGTGCGTTGCCACGCCCTCCCCGGCCCCCCTTGAGCAGTACGATCCGCTGCCCGGCAGTGGTCATGTCGACAATCAACTCGTCGGTCTCGGCATCGTAGATCAAGGTGCCCGGCGGGATGTCAATGAGCAGGTCCTCCCCTCCCTTGCCGTGTTTGTCCTTGCCCAGCCCCGGCATGCCGTTCGGAGCATGGTAGCGATTTTTGTAACGAAAGTCGAGGAGGGTGTTCAGCCCGGTATCGACCTGAAAAATAATATCGCCGCCATCGCCGCCATCGCCGCCATCAGGACCACCCAACGGAACATATTTTTCGCGCAGGAAGGAGACACAACCACGCCCACCATCACCTGCCTTGACATTTATTTTGACTTCATCGACAAAACGCATTGCTTTAACTCTGCTGTTTCCGTGTTTACACGGGGATACAGCCCCCGCTAGTGATTTATGAATTGCATCGTTTGCATTCGGCCAAAAAACGAACAAGCCCGAAGTTCAACCGAACCTCGGGCTTGCAGCGATACTTCGACAACAGCGCCGATAAAATCAGGCCGGGTAGACACTGATTTTCTGACGAACCTTGTCTTTACGTTCGAACTTGACCACGCCATCGACCAGCGCGAACAGTGTGTAGTCCTTGCCGCAACCGACATTGGTGCCGGGGTGGAAAGTCGTACCATGCTGACGCACCAGAATCGAACCGGCAGTCACTTCCTGGCCTCCGAAGCGTTTGACTCCGAGGCGTTGGCCGGCGCTATCGCGGCCGTTACGGGAACTTCCCGCGGCTTTTTTATGAGCCATGACTAAACCTCCTAAGCCTCGATACCAATAATTTTGAGACGGGTAATGGGCTGACGATGTCCATAGGTCTTGCGATAGCCTTTGCGCCGTTTGGAATGGAACACCCGGATTTTTTTATCCTTGCCCTGTTCCACAATACGGGCTGTGACTTTCGCGCTTGGCAATAGAGGCGTCCCGATCTTTACCTCTTCTCCGCCGACCATGAGGACTTCATTCAGCTCGATGGAATCACCCACCACGCCGTCTAGTTTTTCGACCTTCAACAGGTCGCCTTCGGAAACTTTATACTGCTTCCCCCCGGTCTTGATCACCGCATACATGCCGCATTCACCTCACTTTCACTAAAACCTTAGTAACGAACGGCGTACTATATGATCGGAAATTCCTGCTGTCAAGCAGAAAATAAGAAGCGCTGACTGCCTCCGCTGTTTAATAAATTGACTTTAAAGTGGTTATTATGACAAAAACAGTTATAATATTCATTAGCGCAGGCAGCGGGCGGAAGAACCGACGAAGCGTTGTACTGCGGCACCATAAAGCATCACACAAACACTTGCATGCGTTACCCGAGAAGAGCCGCACCAAGGAGAAAATATCATGTTTACACGTTTTTTTGCAATCTTGTCAGTTCTGTTGCTGGTGGCACTAACTGCTGAAGCAGCGGTGATCAACGGGCAATGCTCGATCCGCTTTGCTGGCGATTCGACTCTACATGGTTTTGACGGCAAAGCCGTTTGTCAGCCGTTCACACTGATCAGCGAAAAGGATTCGACCGCGATCGAACACCTGCGCCCGGCGACGATCATGGTGCGGGTCGATTCGATGGATACCGCCAACGCCAGTCGCGACGCGGCGATGCGCGAAATGTTTGACAGCAAAAACTCCCCTTTTATTGAAGGGTTAGTGGGTGAGCTGAATACCAGAGAGGCGTTGCGCATAATGACACCCGCTGCGGACCAGAGCGGAAAAGTGGCGTTTGAGTTGAAAATCAGGGGTCAGGTACAGCGTGTGCAAGCGGATGTTTACAATCTCGATGTCGGCGCGGAAAAAACTTCCTTTACCCTTAAATTTTCATTATCCCTGGCCAGCTTTCAGCTGGAACCACCAAGCGTTATCGGGATCATCCGGGTTGCTGATCAGGTCGCGGTTGAAGTTGATGTTGTGCTGCAACCGACACCAACGATCGACTAAAGAAACACGAGGAGTCCATCATGTCTGTCTGGATACAAAATATCGCTACCATGACCCCTGGAGTGGCCTACACGCAAACGTTTGCCAGTGAAAAAATGCAGGGCTGGACAGCGGACGAACGACTCAAACGCATGGTGCGTATCCTCTATCAGAGGTCGGGGATCGAGCAGCGTTACAGTGTCATCAAATCGTTTGACGACAACAGCGACGACGATTTTTTCCCACTGACGGCGGATGGCTTGCGCCGCGAACGGACGACTGCTGAACGCAACGCGATCTATCGTCGCGAAGCGCACCATTTATCCGTGGATCTGGCACGCAAAACCATTGCCGAGTCACCGGGGATCGCCCCTGGAGATATTACCCACGTGATAACTATCTCCTGCACCGGATTCTACAATCCCGGGCCGGACTATCAGATCATCAGCGAGTTGGGCCTCCCCTCTACCACCCAGCGCTACAACCTCGGTTTTATGGGCTGCTACGCTTTTTTTCCGGGACTGCGGATGGCCACCCAGTTTTGCCAGGCAAACCCCGCTGCGGTGGTGCTGGTGATGTGCCTGGAACTGTGTTCGATCCACCTTCAGCTGAACGGCAGGGATGATTCGATGTTGGCAAATTCGCTTTTCGCTGACGGCGCGGGCGCGGCAATTATCAGTACCCGGCAGCCACTGGCCGACCAGTCATGCTATCGACTCGATGATTTCCACTCAACACTGATCCCTGACGGCGCGGCGGACATGGCCTGGACGATCGGTGATCTCGGTTTCGATATTGCCTTGTCGAGTTATGTCCCGAAAATTATCGGCGCGAATATCCGCGAAGTGCTCCAACCGATACTGGGTGAAGGGCACTGTCGGCTTAACGCTATTGACACCTGGGCAATTCATCCGGGCGGCAAAGCGATTATTGACAAGGTGGCTGAAAGCCTTGAGCTGGATGAGTCACAGATTGCGGCGTCACGCAATGTTTTGCGCCAATATGGCAACATGAGCAGCGCGACCATCCTGTTTGTGTTGCAACAAATCTTGCAAAATCGAGCCGGTTCCAGCCGTGAAAAGGTCTGCGCCATGGCGTTCGGCCCCGGTTTAACCGTAGAAATGGCTTTGTTCGAGGCCCAACGAGCCGTCAACAACGAAACCAAACACGACGAGCCAGCCATCATTCCGGTGGCCGCCAGCCAGGGATGCTGATTCTTGCCAAAGATCAACCGATATTTTCTTTGGATGCTGACCCAGGGACGCGGTCTGGTGTTATTCCTGCTGGTGATCCTGACCTCGATATCCGCATATTTTGCCGTTCAGGTACGCGTTGAGCAAGATACCCGCTCGATGGTTTCACAAAATTCCGAACAGGTGGCGACGTACGCGCACTTTCGCGAGGCGTTCGGCAACGATGAAGACCTGCTCCTCAGTGTAACACACCCCCGGTTGCTCAGCGGAGACACGCTTGCGCTGATTGACACCCTGACCCGGCGTATCGCAGCGATTGACGGCGTAACCACGGTTCTCAGCCTGAGCAATGCCAAACAACTTGTCGCCGACCGGTACGGCGCGCAAACGCGTCCGTTACTGCCACCTTTCAGTGCCCCCCTCTTTACACAATCGGTTGCCGCAGCCTTGCAGTTTAATCCCCACTATGAAGGGCTGCTGATTGCGGCTGACCACAAAACGGCCGGGCTCCTCATTGCATTGCAACCCACCCGGTCACGACGGCAGATAATCGATGAAATCCGCAACCTGATGGCCGCCACAGCTGACCGGGCAGAACTTCACCTGACCGGAATCGGCGTGCAGCAATCTGACGTTGCTGCTTTCATTCAGCGTGACCAGAAAGTTATTCTGCCGCTGATCCTGATCGTGCTGATGGTGATGCTGGCGACTATTTTCCAGCGTGTCTCCGGCGTTTTGTTGCCTCTGCTGGCAACCGGAGCCAGCCTGATCTGGACGCTGGGCAGCTACGTTTTGTGCGGCTTCGAACTGAACACTATCACCTCCCTGCTGTCACCGGTGGTCATGGTTCTGGCCGTTTCCGGCAGTATTCACCTTTATAGTGGCTGGCGACAACTGCAAGGGGAGCAGGGTGAACGGATCAACCTGCTCGCCGCGAAAGTCGAAGAACTTTTTATCCCCTGTTTTTTCACGGCGCTGACAACCGCCTTGGGCCTCCTCTCATTGACCATCAGTGGCGTCCCGGCAGTGCGACAATTCGGTCTTTTTGCCGCACTTGGTGTGATGCTCTCATTTCTGGCGGCGCTGACACTGGTGCCGATTGGATTAAGTTTTCTGCCCCTGCCGGAACGCAGTTATCGTACCGGCAAAGGGGTTTTGCGCCACACCCTGCAATGGGCCACCCGCCTGACGATTAACCATCCCCGTGCGATCATGGCGATGGCCCTGATCTTGCTGGGCGTGGCGTTGTCGGGACTGCCCCGCTTGCAGAATAATACCAACCTGATCAGTTTTTTTGCGGCGGATACGCCATTGGCGATCGACACAGCATACATCGACCAGCACCTGGCCGGGGTCAACCTGCTCGATTTCATGGTGACGCGCAGCGACGCCCTGCCGCTGGAAAGCATGGCCGATTATGAACGGATCGAAAAATTTGAAAAGCTGGCGCTGCACCATGAAGCGGTTGCCGGAAGCCTCTCCGTCCTGACCCTGCTGCGCCCGCTGCATCGTGCCGAGAGTGCCGCCGCGACACTCTCTTTACCCGACAACGATGACGATTTGCGCTATGAACTTGAACTGCTGGAAAGTGCCCGTGAGCACTCATCACTCCGGCGATTTTTAACCACCGACCGAAAAACCGCACGGGTCACTTTCAGGCTGCACGATATGGGCAGTCGGACTGCCGCCAGTCTGGTCGCAACCTTGCAGCAACAAGGGAAGAGCATCTTCGGGGCCGACTATCGACTGCAACCAACGGGCAGCTTTTACCGCATGACCGATGATTCCAACCGGCTGGTGTCTGATCTGATCAAAAGCTTTTCCCTCTCCCTGGCGTTGGTCACCCTGTCGATTCTGCTCCTGTTGCGTTCCCTCTGGCTGACATTACTGTCGCTGATTCCGAATATCATCCCGATCCTCTGGACAGCCGGGCTGATGGGGTACGCGAAGATTGATTTAAGCACCGGCACGGCGATGATCGGCGCGGTTGTCATTGGCCTGGCCGTCGATGACACCATCCACTACCTGGTTCACTATCGTCGTGTTTTTAACGGCAACGTGCGCCGCGCGATTATCTTGACGACCACCCGTATTGGCCGCGCACTGATCAGTGCATCACTGGTGCTGGCTTTCGGCTTCTGGGTCGGCTGTCTGGGGAGTTTCAAGCCGACCATTTATTTTTCGTTGCTGGTCGGCGGCACCATGATCGGTGCGTTGATTTGTGATCTGCTGGTTCTCCCCGCCTGCCTGGTTCTCGGCACCCCCCCGCGACAAAGGAGCCGGGCGTGAAAGGAATCCTGTTGCTGGCGATACTCTGTTTATGCTGCAAAAATGAAGCTGCCGCAAATCAGCAGCTGGACGCTCTGCTCAATGCGCGTCATGACCAGATTCTCGAAAGAACCGTCGTCCCTGCGGTTGAAAAACCGCAGGGGGAAGTGCGACTGATTCGGCGTGGCCCCTTGCTCGTCGTTCAAACTTTGCTGGCCAGCCGGGTCCTTAAACGCGTGGTTGGTGTGATCGACACCAAAGAGCAGAACCGCTGGCCTGAAGGAAGTGACGGTTATTTTGATTCAACGCGTTATCGGAACGAATTATTTCTGGCCACGAACAAGAGCTGGTCTCTTTTCCGGCAACGGGAAGCAAAAGATGAGCTGCGGCAATTTCTGCTCATAGAATTTATCCTCGGAGCTGACCAGAGCGCAATTGCTCTGTCCGTCCCACAGGTTGCCGGAATGTACGGGCAAATGCAGCTGATCGGCCAGAAAACACTTTCTGTCTGGCAATCACCAGGGAATTACGTCAAGGAAAATATCAGGGAAATCATCCGCGACAACTTCAATTTCGATGTCGCGGCACAGGAAAAATTACTCAAACCGTTCTCGCCAGAAGGATATTAGGGAGTCATACAGCATGAGATTGAGCGTTGCCACCAACTTTGATCCGGAACTGGTTGAGCAGTGTCGCGATTATCCGGTGACTGAACTGTTCGGCAAGTTGCAAACCGATGCCGTGGGCGGCGGACGGGCGCCCTATCAGTTAGCCAAAGTGTCGCGCCGACAACTGGCAAAACACGTTGCCCATGCACGCCAAGCCGGTATCGCCTTCAATTATCTACTCAATTCTTCCTGTCAAGGTAACCGCGAAATCACCCGCAAAGGACAACAGGAAATTAACGAATTGCTCGACTGGATCAGCACTATCGGGGTCACGGCGGTGACCGTTGCCTCCCCCTTCATGCTCCAGTTGATCAAGGACAGGTACCCGCAGCTGAAGGTGCGAATTTCGGTTTTCGGCGGCATCGACCGGGTACGCAAAGCCCAGATGTGGGAAGAGTTGGGAGCCGACTGCATCGTTCTCGACAGCATTCTGGTTAATCGCGAGCTGGAAACCCTGGCAAAAATCCGCAAGGCGGTCAAATGCGACATTGAGCTGATGGCGAATAATAACTGCCTGACCGGATGCGCCATGTCGCCGATGCATATGAATGCTCTCGCCCACACCGGTCAGTCATGGCACGCAAACAAGGGATTTTTCATCGACTGGTGCTTTTTGAAATGCACCGAGATGAAGCTGCGCGACCCGGTGCATTATATTCGTTCGGAGTGGATTCGTCCGGAGGATCTCCCGCTCTATGAAGATCTGGGGTACGACCTGTTCAAGATTGCCGAACGCGATATTCCGACTGAAATGATGATGCGCCGGGTCAAGGCATACAGCGAACGCCGCTATGACGGTAACCTGCTCGACCTGATTCAGGCGTACGGGTTCAAGGGAATCAAAGAAGATCACCGTTATTATCGGCGCGGACTCGGCTGGCTGTTGCGTTTTGTGCTGCGTCCCGGCCTCGCCAATCCGTTCCGGATGCTGCCGTTGAAACGGCTGGCTGAACTGCGCGGCATGACCCGTCCACTGCACGGCAATCTGCCGGTATATATCGACAATCGTGCCCTGGACGGCTTCATGGAACGATTCAAAAATAACAGCTGTATCGATGTCGATTGTGAAGATTGTCGCTGGTGCCACGATTTTGCCGCCAAAGCGGTTACCATCGATGCCGCCAGGCAGGAAGCAACGCTGGCAGTCTATGACGAACTTTTTGCCTCACTGAACAGTGGCAGCATGTGGCGATATCGCAACCCGCATAAAACGGACTCGACCGACTGACGATCGACTCGATTTATCCTGAGAAAGGCCGCAACAATGTCACCACCGGAAAAATTCAATCTGAAGATCAACGACTACATCAACACCCCTGACAAGAAGCGCGAATATAACGAGCGGCATTTCAGTGAAGCGGCGCACCGCTATGACGTTGCAACCCGGATGATGTCACTGGGGCGGGATCTGGCCTGGAAAAAGCGTCTGGTCACAAAGTTGCCGCAAAGAGAAAACCCCGTTTGTCTCGATCTGGCCTGCGGCACCGGCGATGTGACCTTCATGCTGGCCAACAAATATCCACACGGCAAGATCATCGGACTCGACCTGACCGCGCCGATGCTCGATCTTGCCCGGCAACGCAACACCTTTCACCATGTCGAATTTTTGCAAGCGGACATGGCGGCCACCGGTTTGCCGGATCAATCTGTCGATATCATCACCGGCAGTTACGCGGTGCGCAACGCACCGGAATTGAGGCAGGCCTTTACCGAGATTCATCGCATCCTGCGCCCCGACGGCACCGTGATGATCCTCGATTTTTCCAAACCGGCCAATAAATTTTTTCAGCGCGCCCAGTATCAGGTGTTGCGACACTGGTGTGGCCTCTGGGGGTATCTGCTCCATCGAAACAGCGAAGTCCATGCCTATATTGCAACCAGCCTCAAACTCTTCCCCAACCGGCAGGGGTTACGTTGTTTGCTGAAGGAATGCGGGTTTGAAGTCCATTTTTCCGAACGCTATTATCTGGGAACGCTGGAACTGCTGCTGTTGCAAAAGATAAAATAGTGGTTTTCAGCGGCGACATTCGACACCGCAGAAGATGACCTGTCCCCCCACCTTCACCGGAATTTGCAAACAAAGATGACAAAATTTGTCAGGTATTTGACCCGGATCAATAACATGCTTCGGATTTTTGTTTATTCTGTGCTTAACACAACGGTAAAAAGGAGCTTTAAGACATGCATTTAAAAAATGAAATCGGCGCGCAGGCGATCAACAAAACCATCGCAGAGCATCCCGTGATCGGTGAAATTTTACAGAAATACGATATCGGCTGCGTAACCTGCGGTGTCGGAATCTGTCTGGTCAAGGATGTCGTTGCGATCCACGCTCTTGGCGAAGAGATCGAAGCGCAGATCGAAAAGGAAATCAACGACTACCTCGCTAGCAAAGAAGGAGAATAAAATGAGTCAACTTGCCTGTGGATGCCCAGGTGCCCATGTCCGTACCATCGAAAGAAACGCAACCGTGGAAGCGACCCATACAGAGAGCAGGCCTTCCGAGTTGCGCCAGTGGCCGACCCAGTTGCAGCTAATGCCGCCGCACGCCCCTTATTTGCAGAATGCACATTTGTTGATCGCTGCGGACTGTGTTCCTTTTGCCTACGCCGACTTCCACAGGGATTTCATCAAGGGGCGGGTCCTGGTCAATGCCTGTCCGAAGCTGGATGACACCAGCCCCTACGTTGAAAAGTTGGCGACAATCATCGCCCGGAACGATATTCAGTCAGTGACCGTGACGATCATGGACGTCCCCTGCTGCCGTGGCCTGGCGATATTGGCTCAGCAGGCGATTGCCCAGTCCGGCAAGGATGTACCACTCGAAGTGGCGGTGATCGGTGTTGACGGCACCAGAAAGGCGTAAACAATGAAAACCAACGTGACCCAGGTGATGGTTGACGAGCATAAACTGATCCTGCGCATGATTGCCCTGGTTGAGAAGAACACGCAATTGCTTGAACACGGCAAGTTCCGCAACTGGCAGTTTTATCTCGATGCGGTAGATTTCATCCGCAATTATGCGGACCGTTTTCACCATGCCAAGGAAGAGGATGTGCTCTTTGTTGAGTTGATCAAAAACGGCATGCCGGAAAAACAGTCTCCCATCGAGGCGATGCACATCGAACATGACCAGGGGCGTGCGCATGTTCTGGCTATTGCAGAAGCGGCGCAAAAAGCTCTCAACGGCGAGACCGGACAAGCGCCTGTTATCGCTGAAAATGCCAATGGATATGCGGCGTTGTTGCGTGGCCACATTAACAAAGAGGACGATATCCTCTATCCGCTGGCGGAACGTATTCTGCCGCAAGCAGTTCGCGACCGGATGCTGGAGGCTTATGCCCAGGCAGAAGCAAAAATTCCGCACCTGGAAGAAAAATACCTGAAGCTGGTTGAACGCTATGAACAGCAGGCTGGTGCCTGAAAAAATAAAATCTTTGAGCGGTCTATATCCAGAAGCGACGACCGCGGACTTCCATGCTTTTGCTCTCCCCGGACGTAAAGAAAAGCTTGTCTCCCCGCCCTGTGCCAATTTGCTATTTTAAAATATCAATCAGTTTAAATTGCAATTTCGTCTATATCTTCTAGGTAATCTTGATCTAAATCTCGATGATTGACCAACAATGTCGTAACGGTTCTTTCTGAAACATTAAAATAATGCGCTGCGTCTTCTCTTGCATCACCAGAAAAATCACCGTCAAGCTTTTCAATTAGCGACCCATATGGACATAAAAGCTCTGCTGCAAAAGCTCGTTGGAGTTTTTGGCGATAAGTATATGAACGTGTCGCTGGTAGCAAGCGCTCATCTAAGCAATTTGTAAGCCTGTCCCCTAATAATCGTGCTAGTTCAAAACGACGCCCTGCTTCCCATTTAGAACGGAGAACAACCTTTCCCACAGAGCCTGCTATATCATCCATGCTAAATGCAAAATCTACATTATCAGTTGCATCATTGAGCACCGTTACGGTCGTGGCGCACATTTCTGCCAGCTTATCATTGGACAACGGTCCTTGCCCAAGCCTTTCCTGCTCTCTAAGCGAAGCAGCAGCGTCAACCCCACACTTCCAAGCAGGCATGCTTGCTCTCTGAGAATGATCAAATTGCGAAAGCCTGACATAGTCACTTTGCTTAGTATCACGACCGTATGTTTTAGCTAAATTCTCAATTTGTTCAGAGGTTAAGACTCCGTGATTTTTATGCCCAGCGGCAATTTCAAAGATAGCGTCATGGCCGAGGCTAAATGCATCCAACCAAATTTGCTTAGTCCCAGTATCATCAAGCTCACCAGGTTCAACACCCAACAACGCTTCTAAGCGTCTTATCAATGCTGTATCTGGTTCCTTCCTCTCTAACAAAACCTCTTCCCAGATATTGTCAAGAGATGTATTTGTAACACCTTCTGATCGCAACTGACCCAGTATTTGTGCAATGTATTTATCAATTGCTGCTTCAAATTGACTCGTCGGAATAACAGTAACCATATCTGCCGTGAATCGAAATGGTGTAAAAACTTCCGGCTGCGTTGGCTTTGCAAGAAGGACTGTCCGCTCACGGTCTGAAAAAATTGTAATCCTGGGCCAAATATAGCCCTCCCCGATTGATGAAAGAGAGTGCGCAAAGCCCCATTCAGGAGTCAACTTTAGTGGCTTAGGTTCACTCACTAATCGCCACCAGTTCCAAGCTATCCATTGTGCAAAATGGTAACCTGAAACAAGCGGGCCATTCCGAAGACGGTTAACATAACCATCTATACCTTCGCTAAGGTACCTACTCCTATGAGCAATATTGAGCTGGCCGAAGCAGGACTTTTCAGCTTGGCTACCCTCTTCAAGCCTCTCCCAACTCATAAATATGTTTAGTTCTTCGTTCATCTCGAAGCCCATTCACTCAACACTATGCTTCGCATCAAGCTTTCATTATCATCATTCAACCGGTAACCATGGAAACCATCGATGCCAATTTTAGACTCGTATACCTCACCAAATTCATCAACACTCCAGACATATTTGGGCACACCATCTTGCCTATAAGTGCTTACCATGCCTTTTTTGATCCCAGCCTCAAAAAGCGATTGAGCCTCTTCCAATAAAATTAAACGCATATCGTCGCAAAGCGACTTGTGGGGCCGGGGGTTGATGGGCGGATGAAACCCATAATTCCCAGGATTTCGCTTGTGCAGTGCACTTCCAACATACCTTAAAGTCTCGCACAATTTCTCCTTCTGCGCTTCATTTAACTCGCCCTGAGGTGCAATTCTACGCTTAGGATTATTTGTGTGTCTTCTAGCCATGTCTGTATATAAAAAGCAACCAAGGTCAATAGTACCACGATATATCTTGACTACCCGTGTGGCCATCCTCAAACCACATTTGACCAAGTACTCTATTACATATCAAGCAGTTAGGTCAACAACTTTGACAAACGACAATTTAGTCAAACTCCCCCTAAGAGGGCCTTATGGCCGGGCTTGTCCAGCCACAGGATAAGATCGCGGCTCGTTCCTCGCGCCATCTATCCTTATTAGCGTTGTGCTACTTTTTTACTCTTCTTGCTTGAAAAGTTGGGCACATGGTGTCTCAGCTTCCTTTTCGCTTGGGTTTCACAAGCTCATCAGCGGGCTAAGCCCGGAAGGGAGGTGGCGCTCCCAAAGCACGATGACGTGGTTGATGATACGTTTTGCATATGCCATTACCTCACAAACGGCCTTCTTGACGATAAGCAAACCCTCCTTTCGAGTTGAAGATAGACGAGCGATTACTTCCGTGATTACAAACCCTTGCCAGAAGCTGGCAGGGTCAATAACTATTGAAGTTGCGGCCTCCCCTCCCCGTCCAATCAGGACGCCTGAAGCCTGGCGGTCAGTGCCGGAACAAACTCCTTCAGATCGGCGACGATCAACACGTCAGCAACCTCACCGATCGGGGCGTCTTTGTCGGTGTTGACGGCAACGACAAATTCTGACTTCTTCATCCCCGCCAGGTGCTGAATGGCCCCGGAAATACCGCAGGCCAGATAGAGCTTCGGCGTCACACTCTGCCCGGTCGAACCGACCTGGCGGTTATGCTCGGTCCATCCGGCATCGACCACTGGCCGACTGGCGGCGTATTCTCCCCCCAGGGCCTTGGCCAAAGCCGCAATCATCTCGATATTTTCCGGTTTGCCGATGCCGCGCCCGGCACTGACGATGACCTCGGCTTTGGTCAGATCGACACCGCTCAACGCGGCCGCTTCGTAACCGAGAAACTCGACCGGTCCGGTGGCAACGCTGGTGAGGCGTTCGACATCCGGCGTACCCCCTGGTGCTGCCGGGTTGAATGCCCCGGCTTGCAGGGTGACGACGGTCACGGCACTTTGCGGACGCAGCTTGCGCCGCAACTTGGAGTTGCATGCCGGTACAATATAGGCGCCGTCCGTCACCGCGACAACCTCGGAAATCTGCGCCGCCTTGAGTGCCAACGCCACCCGTGGTGCTAGATCCCAGCCGTAGGACGAATGACTGAAGACCACCACGTCCGGCTGTTCTTTGGCGACCACCTCCAGGATCAGCTGTTTGTGCGCGGTCGGGTTGAATTCACTATATTGGTCGGCAGCGGCCAGATAGAGCTTGCCGTCAAAGCTCGGCAAGAGATCGGGGTTGCCGACCAGAAACATTGTACTTTCGGCGCCAAGCTGAGCCGCGAACGCTACATTTTCGTATGTCGCTTCGAGCAGCTTGCCATCCCGATATTCACCTATCACCAGTGCTTTCATAAGCATCTCCTTTTGGACAAAGACTGCGCAATTACCCTCATCCGTTCTTTACAGGACGGTGGTCTGCGCTTTGAGAATCGCGATCAACTGATCGGCCAGATCGGGCACCGCGCCTTCGAGCACCAGCCCCCCCCTTCTTCTCGGGGAAGTAAAACTGCTCGGTGTTGAGCAGGCCTTCGACGTTCAGCAATTCGGTGACCGGAACGCTGAGCAGCTCTTTTTTTTGGCTTTCATGATGTTCGGCAGCGTCGGATAGCGCGGAGTGTTGAGTCCGAGTTGACACGTAATCAGCGCTGGAGTCGCGACCCTGACCTGCGCCCGAACGCCCCCCTCCAGCTCGCGTTTGGCGGTGATCGTAGCGTCCGCGTAAACACATTCAACGACGGTTGTCAGCGCCGCTATGCCAAGCATTTCGGCGACCAGTACGCCAACTTGCGCCGAACCGCGATCTTGCGACTGCATCCCGGTAAAGATCACATCGAACCCTTTATCTTTGGCGAACTCGGCAATCACCGCAGCGATTTCGAACGGCCCTTTTTCGAAGCTGGCGGCATCCTGAATATGCACCCCCCGATCACACCCCATCGCCAGCGCCTTCTTCATCGTCTCTTTAACCCGGTCGGGACCGATCGACAGTATGCTCAGCTCGGCCTCTTCGCCGATCTGTGTTTTCAGCTGCACGGCCTGCTCCACCGCGTATTCATCATACTCGTTCATCCGCCAGGCCAGATCGGTCTCGTCGTACCAGACCCCTGCGGCATTTACCTGGAATTTCGATTCCAAATCCGGAACTTGTTTGATACACACCAGAATTTTCATGATGAACCTCCGACTCTAGCGGGTTGAACCACAAATTTTCATCACCAGGAACGCTGACCACAGCTGTCGCGGAGAACACGGAGAGTCTTAAAACTCTCGATTTTAAATCCGCTTTGATCAGCGCCCGATTGCCTTTGACCTTAAATTTCTTCCGCCGTGATTAAAACTCAGCTGTTCAGTTGTTCCACCAAAACTTCAGCGATATCTTTCGGTGCCAGCTGCCCTTCCAGATCGGCCCCCTTGACGCCGTCTTCAAACATCGTCCAACAGAAGGAACAGTTCGAAATCAATGTGGAAGCGTTCGTTGCCGCCGCCATCTTCACCCGCGTTGCACTGATCCGGGTACCGAGTTTCTCTTCCGCCATGATCCGCCCGCCCCCGGCACCACAACAGAAGCTTTCGACCTGATTCCTGGCCATTTCAGTGACCGTGATCCCGGCCGCGCCAAGGAGCACGCGGGGTGCTGTATAAATATCATTATAGCGTCCAAGGTAACAGGAGTCGTGATAGGTGCAGTTCGACGCCGCAGCATGGCTGAACTTCAACCGCCCCTGACCGAGAAGCCGTTCCAGAAAGACGCTAAGATCGCCAACGGGGTAGCGAGTTCGGTCACCGCCATCCGCGCCCCTTCGATGACGAACCCGCTCAGCAGAATCGCGAACAACATCGTGTGCATATACAGGTCGTCAGACTTGTTTTCCAACCCTTCCGGGCGCACCAGGTAGCAACGGACAAAGAGTCCCCCGAGCATCACCATCGCGACCAGACCGGCGAGATCAAGAGTGATCGAAAAGAGCTTGTAAAAAGTCCCGCGAAGGAATTTAACGCCGAACAATGGATCGCTAAAGTCAACCTGGATCACGATCAGGCAGGTACCGATAAAGAGGAGTAAAAAGCCCCAGAAGAAGAAGGCATGGGCCACGCCCGGCCCGGTCACCCGCAACACTTGCCGCTGGAGCAGAATATCGCGAAGCGCCGCAACGATCCGCCGTTCAAACTGATCAGTTCGATCCAGTGCCTGCCCCTGACGATAGACCGTGATGCGCTTCCAGAATCCGTAACCGAGCGCCGCGAAGGCGATCAATGTCAGCAGATACATCGGCACCAGAACGCCCGCCGAGTTGCCAACATTCCAGTATATTTCGCGCGTGAATTCCATCTCGCCTCCCGTTAGCGACAGATCGCTGCGCCGATCACCAGCCGCTGAATCTCGCTGGTACCTTCGTACAATTCGGTACTTTTTGCATCGCGCATCATCCGCTCAACCGGAAAGTCGCGCGTATACCCGTAGCCGCCGAACACCTGAACCGCCTTGGTCGTCACCTGCATCGCCGTCTCCGACGCCAACAATTTGGCCATCGCCGCTTCTTTGGCAAACGCCAGCCCGGCGCTGGCCCGGTAAGCGGCCTGATGGGTTTGTCAAAACGGGTCGGTAGCGGTGCAAGACTTTACAACCGCGAGGATATCCGTCGGCTGAAGTTCGTCCTCAAACTTAAGGAGCTCGGCATCGGCCTGAAGGAAATGCAGGAACTGGCCGAAAACTTCGACACCCATAATCAGGTGTTCGATAACCAGCAGTCTCAATTCACCACCATCACCCGCAAACTTCTCGAAATTCTCGATCTGCATAGCCACAAAGTCGATGAAAAAATATCGAAACTTTCGTCGCTGCGTAAAGACATTGTCGACTACCGTGCCCGCATATCAGCCTCTTTAAAGGAGCAGAATTCATGAGCCGGTGTGCCGTTATCTTCACCCTGCCGACAACACTGCGAGCAATCTACCGCGGTAAAAAATCGATCAAAATTCTCCAGCAAGGGGTGCCCGGCAACTGATATGAACGAGTCTGCCTGCGATTCCGTACCGGTCGAGTTACGTTTTGCCGATCTTGATGCCTACGGTCATGTCAACAATGCCGTCTATTTCACGTTTCTGGAGACGGCACGAACCAAATTGTTTCACGACCGCTTCATCGAATTCATGGATCAGTCATTGCTCTTTCTGGTGGTCAAGGCCGAGTGTGAATACAAACTTCCGATCGACCTGCGGGATACCCTGATCGTGTCGCTGGAGGTGGTACGGGTGGGTAATTCGAGTTTCGATATCGACTACACGTTGCACAATGGCAGCGGCAAAACCTTCGCCCACGCCAAAACGGTGATGGTCTGTTACGACGCTCGGGCGCAAAAGCCGGTGCGTGCCCCGGCGAGTTTCAAACAACAACTCTTGTCCGCCTGTTAGTACCTGTCAAACTCACGATCATTGAGTGCGATGGTCGGCTTGCCCTTGCTCATCGCTGGCGCGCCGGTGAAGTTTCCACCATAGCCACCAGGACGTCCATCCCCCCGACTCCCGGCGACCGAGCGCTGCACCGAACCGGCATTTTGCCCCTGCAAATGAAGTTTGAAACCGGCCAGCATCTGCCGCAATTCAGCGGCCTGCCCGGAGAGTTCTTCGGCAGCGGCGGCGCTCTCTTCAGCGTTGGCGGTATTCTGCTGGGTGACCTGATCGATCTGCCCCAGCCCCAGAGAAATTTGCGCGATCCCCTGCGCCTGCTCGTTGCTGGCGGCGGCGATTTCGGCAACCAGATCGGTGACCTTGAGCACTCGTCGCAGGATTTCTTCCAGCGCATCCGCGGTCTGCTCGGCAATTTCAGTCCCATTGGCGGTTTTTGCCACCGACCCTTCAATTAAATCAGCCGTTTCGCGAGCGGCGGCGGCACTGCGCGCGGCAAGATTACGCACCTCTTCGGCAACAACGGCAAATCCTTTGCCATGTTGCCCGGCGCGGGCAGCTTCAACGGCGGCGTTAAGCGCCAGCAGGTTGGTCTGAAAGGCAATTTCGTCAATAGTTTTGATGATCCGGGAGATATTCTGTCCCGATTGATTGATTTCGTTCATGGCCACGACCATCTGCTTCATTTGGGCATTGCCCCGTTCGGCGGCATTTTTTGTATCACTTGACAGCGTACTCGCCTGTGCGGCATTTTCAGCACTCTGCCTGGTTTGACTGCTCATTTCGGTCATCGAACTGCTGACTTCTTCAAGGGAACTTGCCTGCTCAGCAGCCCCTTGCGAGAGGGCCTGACTGCCGTCGGCAATCTGTTCACTCCCCGAGACGATCTGCTCTGCGGCATAATTGATTTGTCTCATCAACTGATTCAGCGCAGCATTGGCCTGAGCCAGCGGTTCCTTGATGACGCCTTGCGCGTTGAAGGTAAAGTCCCCCGCTGCCAAAGCTTTGAATGCCGCCAGCACTTCATCGCGCATATTGTCAGCAAAACCGTTGATGGCGACGGCAAGCGCACCGATTTCATCGCGCCGTTGCAGCTCCAGCCGCTTGCCCAAATCACCTTGTCCCAACGCGGTCATCATGACCACAACGTCATTCATCGGGCGCGTCAAACTGCGGGAAAACAGCACCGTGCAAACAATTGCAATACCAATCGCCACCCCCAGCAACCCCAGAGCCAGACGCAATGTTTTGGCAAGCTCGGCTTCGATATCGTCAAGATAAAGCCCGGCACCGACAATCCACCCCCACTGCGGATAGAGTTTGACAAATGATATCTTGTTACTCGCCTTCTGTTGCCCCGGTTTATTCCACACATAGTCGACAAACCCTTCGCCATGCTGCCGGGCAACCGAACTCATCTCCACAAACAAGCGTTTGCCGTTTGGATCGGCATAGTCTTGCAGACTCTGGCCAACCAGTTTTTTACTATAGGGGTGCATCAACATGGTGGGCGAGAGGTCATTGATCCAGAAGTAATTCTCCCCGTCAAAACGCAACACGTTGAGTGCTGCCAGCGCCTGCTGTTGTGCCTCTGCTTCTGACAGCACTCCGCTGGCGGAAATTTCTGAATAATAAGCAACCACCCCCCACGCAGTTTCGACAACGTGCTTGACTTCATCCTTTTTTGCCGACAACAAATTCTGTTCTTCATTTAAATAAAACCAGCCAAAAAAGACGACAAAGATCGTCACCAGGGCAAAGCACAGAACAAAAATTTTGGAGCTTAATTTCAGATTCTTCATTCATTCCTCCGATTAACTAAAATCACATTTGACCCTCTAATCATTTCTACCCGCCTATATGTACATTCTCGATTCTCGCAACAAACTGATTACAGCGATACAAATACAATCACAGAACATGCCAATGTTTTATATTCAACAAAACCTGAATATGATGAGAAAAAAAGCGCAAAAGCTCACTTTTTCATCAACAACGTCACAAAAAGCACCTTTTGCCTTGATCAGCAGAGTGTGTCATTGTCACAAAAGTGTACCATTAGGTGTGTCAGAGAGGGTCCTTGGAAGATCCGCAAGGCTTATTGAAAAAGGCTTTCCACCTTATCGCAGCCAGCTGGTCCGAACATCGGCACCAGCTCTCGGGCAGGGGAGGAACAGAGCAAAGACATGCGCGGCGGGGAGACTCTTGAAATACGCAATTTCCCATATTTCCAGGGGCTCCCCGCCTGCAAACGCGTGGCTGGTGTCAAGCGGAGTGCTTCTTCGCCACCTCGGCGACGTGGCGCCCCTGGAAACGGGCAATTTTCAATTCATTTTCCGTCGGCTGACGACTTCCGTCGGCAGCGGCAAGGGTACTCGCCCCATAGGGTGTTCCGCCGCTGATTTCGCTCATATTCACAAGCTCCTGGCAGGAGTAGGGAACCCCGACAATGATCATGCCGTGATGCAACAAGGTGGTATGAAATGAGGTGATGGTGGTTTCCTGGCCACCGTGCTGCGTGGCCGTGGAGATGAACACACTCCCTACCTTGCCGATCAGCTTTCCGCCAGCCCACAACGGGCCGGTCTGATCAAGAAAGTTACGCATCTGCGCACACATGTTGCCAAAACGTGTCGGCGTGCCAAAAATAATGGCATCATAGTTCGGCAGTTCGTCCACGGTCGCGAGCGGGGCGACCTGATCAAGCTTCGCCCCGGCCTTGCGTGCCACCTCTGCCGACATGAGATCGGGCACCCGCTTGACGGTAACCTCAACCCCCTCGACGCAACGTGCGCCAGCAGCGATCTCTTGTGCCATGGTCTCAATGTGACCATACATGCTGTAGTATAGAACAAGAATTTTTGTCATCTGATCTCTCCTGTCTTTAGCGTGACTGCGAACCAACCCCGGCCCTTGATTCGGAGCGTAACACAGAGTTTGTCGAGTGCAACCCGTCTGGTGAATTGATTTGCGGGAAATGCCATATTCAGGTGGCGGGCGGGGAAACTCGGCAGAGGTTGAGGGTGGGGCTTGGGCATCCATTTCTTTTTTGTGACAAAAAACGTGCTAAACTTGATGCACTCGCAAAAATTTACGATCAAACCCTTAAGGGCAAATCAGGTACCATGCATATTTTCCGACTGATCATCTTCATGTTTCTGACTGCGGTGCTGAGCGGATGCACCCCGGCACTCCCCGACACTCCCTACCCGGCAAGTGACACTTATCGCGTGCCGACCGCTATCCGCTTTAATCTGGCACGGCGAAATTTTTTCCTCCACGTGCCGCCGGGAATCGCCCCGGACGAACCGTTGCCGTTGGTGGTGGTATTGCACGGGGCGTTCAGCACCGCGCTGCAAACCGAAGCGGAAACCGGATTCAGCGCACTGGCTGATCGGGAGAATTTTTTCGTCGCCTACCCGGAGGGGATCGGTCTCTTCGGATTATTGCACCACTGGAATGCCGGGCACTGCTGCGGCAAAGCCGCCGCCGACAAGATCGATGACGTTGGCTATCTCGCCGCAGTGATTGCCGTCGTCAACGGTCGCGTGTCCGTTGATCAGCGCCGCATCTATCTGGTCGGGATGTCGAATGGCGGGATGATGACCTATCGTTATGCCACTGAGCGCGGCTATGAACTGGCGGCAATTGCGGTGGTGTCCGCGACGATCGGCAGCAGCAGCGGGGAAGAACCTCCTGCATGGACGATCCCGCCGCCGATTCAGCCATTGCCGGTAATCGCCTTTCACGGTACAAGCGATGAACATATTCCGCCAGCGGGCGGCCCCAGCCCGCTCAACGGAGGGAGGCGTTCTTATCGCCCGGTCGCCGAGGCGATGGAGTATTGGCGGACAGCGGACGGCTGTGAACAGCCACCGCAGATTAAAGATGAAGCCAGCGGTGCGCTAACAGGGTTCATTTGGGACACCTGCCGCGACGGGCAACGGGTTGAATATTATCGGCTCAAGGATTGGGGGCACCGCTGGCCAGCACCGTACTTTACCGCCGGACTGACCGATGACGACGGGTTGAAAAACTTCGATGCAACGGAATGCATCTGGCGTTTCCTGCGTGATTTTCGTCGTTAGGCTCAAGCCTCAAGGAGCCTGTCCGAGAATAAGGGCCGAAGCGAAAATCCAGAGGAGATAGCCGATGATCAGACTGGGGGTGTTGCGAAAAAGATCCATGACGTTTGTTCCCTTCAAACGCTAATCAGTCCGCCGCCAACCCCGCCGCCAGATCTTCCCAGAGATCTTCGACATCCTCGATCCCGGCGGAGATGCGCAACAATCCCGGCCCGATACCGAGGCGGGTTTTAAGCTCGGCGGGCATCGCCGCGTGCGACATCGACCAGCAGTGGGTGAGGATCGTTTCAACGCCACCGAGGCTCGGGGCGATGATCGGCAACTTGACCCGTGCCAGCAACGGCTTGACGCAGGTGGCGTCGCGCAGTTCGAAAGAGAGCACCGCCCCCGCGCCGCAGGCCTGGGAGAGGTGCCGCTCGCGGCCGGGAAAATCGGCCAACCCCGGATAGTAGACGCGGCTGACCGCCGGATGTTCCGCCAGCCGTGCGGCGAGGACATCGGCGTTGTGCTGCCCCGCCTCCAGGCGCAATTTGAGGGTCTTGATGCCACGCGCCAGCAAAAAACAATCGAAGGGGCCGAGAACGGCGCCGAAAGAATTCTGGAAGGTTTTCAGCTGTCGCGCCAGCCCTTCGTCGGCGGTGGTCACCAGCCCGGCGAGCAGATCGCTGTGGCCGCCGAGAAACTTGGTCGCACTGTGAATCGCCACATCGATACCGAGATCGAGGGTGCGTTGCAGCAGCGGGGTCATGAAGGTATTGTCAAGGAAGGTCAGCAGCTTACGCTCACGCGCCAGCGCCGCCACCGCGCGCAGGTCGGTGATATTGAAGAGCGGGTTCGACGGCGTCTCCAGAAAAATGCCGCGGGTGTTGGAGCGCAGCGCCGCCTTGATCTGGGCCAGTTCGGCCGTGTTGACAAAGGTCACCTCGATCCCCTGGGTCGGCAGGATCTGGGTCAGGTAGCGGTAGGAGCCGCCGTAAAGATCCTCGGGGGCGATCAGATGATCACCCGCCTTGAGCAACGACAGGGCGCTGCCGATCGCCGCCATTCCTGAGGCGCAGGCAAAACCGCGCACCCCGCCTTCGAGCAGGGCGATCGCCTCTTCGACCTGATCACGGCTCGGGTTGCCGCAGCGCGAATAATCGTATTCGCCCGGCACACCATCGGTATGATGGTAGGTCGACGCCTGATAGATCGGAATTGCTGACGCACCGGTGGCCGGGTCTCGGTCGCGCCCCTGATGGACGAGGAGGGTGGCGGCGGCGTATTTTTTTGTCGTCATGGTTTGTTTGTCCTTTATATTCTCACCACGCAGAGCACGAAGCTCACGAAGTTTTTTGACCGCAGATTATGCGGCTGGTGTGAACGCTATTTCAGTCACAAAGTCGGTTTTGATCTTGTTGTCAAGGTTCGCTTCGTGCTCTTCGTGTCCTCTGTGGTGAATAAATAATTTCAGTCTCTAAGGGCCTGCTCCAGATCGGCAATGATATCCTCAACTGTCTCGATCCCCACCGACAGCCGCAGCAGCGCGGCACAGATGCCGAGACGCTGGCGCTCCGGCTCCGGAATATCGCCGTGGGTCTGTTCCGCCGGCAACGTCATCAGCGATTCGACTCCGCCGAGACTTTCAGCGAAGGAAATCAACTGTAGCCGTTTCAGCAGCCGGTGGGCGGTGGCCTGATCAGTCACCCGAAAGGAGAGCATACCACCAAAACCGTCGGCTTGCGACCGTTGCAAGGCGTGGCCGGGATGGGTTGGCAGGCCGGGATAGTAGACCGCCGTGACCTTGGGATGTCGCAGCAGCCACTCGGCCACTTTTTGCGCGCTGGCGCACTGGCGTTCGAGACGCAGGTTGAGGGTTTTGAGGCTGCGAATCAGCAGCCAGCAGTCCTGCGGGGAGAGGATCGCGCCGGTGGAGTTCTGCAAAAAGTAGAGCCGCTCCCCCAGAGCTGGATCTTTGGCGACCAGCGCCCCGGCACAGAGATCGTTGTGTCCGGCGAGATATTTGGTCGCCGAGTGGACGACGATGTCGGCACCGAGTTCCAGGGGGCGTTGCAGCACCGGCGTCAAGAAGGTGTTGTCGACCACCAGCAGCAGCTGGTGTTGACGACAGAGCGCCGCCAGCCCGCGCAGATCGGCGATGCCGAGGAGCGGATTGCCGGGGGTTTCGATCAGCATCGCGCGGGTGGCGGGTCTGATCGCCGCCGCCACCTGCTCCAGATCGCGGCTGTCGACGTAGCTGGCACTCAGGCCAAAGTCGGCAAAGATCTGCTCCAGCACCCGGTAGGTGCCGCCGTAGAGATCCTCGGAGACGATCAGATGGTCGCCTTTGGCAAAATGCAGAAAGAGGGTGGTCAGTGCCGCCATGCCGGAAGAAAACGCCAGTCCGCGACTGCCCCCTTCCAGTTCCGCCAACCCCGCTTCGAGAATATCCCGCGTCGGATTGCCGGAACGGGTGTAATCGTAACCGGTTGATTCGCCGACGCCGGGGTGCCGAAAGGTTGCGCTGGGGTGGATCGGCACGCTGATCGCGCCGGTACGCTCGTCCCGTCCGACCCCAAGCTGGACCAGGCGACTCTCCGCCGTTAATGCCTGTTTTGCCATCATCGTTCTCCTTTTCTTCGCGGTTGTTTCCGGCAAGAATACAAAAAGCCCCTTCTCGGGATGCGAGAAAGGGCTTCGTGGAGGGATGGCTAGCCATATCGCGAAGCGCCATCCTCATCTTTTCCTCGCTGAAATTTAACCGCGAGGCAGGAATTAGCACCTGACATTCGCTACTGCGAATCGGTTGCTGTGGTGTCATCGGGCCTGTCCCTTAACCACTCTTGATAAAGACGCGTACTTGCCGGTCTATTAAGTTTTAGTTGTTGACTAATAAAATAAAGAAATATTCTCAGACTGTCAACATGTTTTTGTAAACTTTGACATAGGATACAAACACCGTGCGCAGCTCCTATTGCAGAGAAAAATTCTCCGCAAGCTGTGCGTTGAAGGCAACGAGCTGTTTGTTATTCAATTTCAACCGGTGTTGCGCAATCCTGCGGCGATTCCGCTGACGGTGGTCGCCAGCACATAATCAAGTTCATCCGACCCTTCCCCACGGTATTTGCGTTGCATCAGCTCAATCTGAATCAGACTCATCGGGTCAACATAGGGATTACGCAACCGCAGCGACAACGCCAGATCGGGATTGGTTGCCAACAATTCCTGCTGTCCGGTGACCGCCAAAATCATGCGTTTGGTACGCAAATACTCCTTGGTCAAAAGAGTGAAAACGCGCTCACGCAGGGCTTGGTCATCGATCAGAGCGGCATAACGCTGTGCCAGGGGAAGATCGACTTTGGCCAACGCCATTTCAACATTGCGCACCATGTCGAAAAAAAACGGGAACTGTTTCATCATGCTGCGCAACAGCTCAATGTTGTGCTCGTCGGCAGCAACAAACTCCTGAAACGCCGTCCCGACACCAAACCAGGCCGGGACCAGCAGACGGCTCTGGATCCAGCCAAACCCCCAGGGAATGGCACGCAGGTCGTCAAGTGAATCCCCTTGTTTACGTTTTGCTGGTCGGGAACCGATCTTGGCCAATTCAAATTCACGCACCGGTGTTGCCTGCTCAAAATAAACCGGAATATCGGGATTGTCATAAATATGTTCGCGGTAAAAGGCAAAGGCGCGCTGCGACATCAGCTCCAGAGCATCTTCCCAAAGCGGATCGACAGTCTTCTCAACCAACCCGCAACAGGTCAGCGCTTCGAGCGCCGCCGCAACCATCAATTCGAGGTTGCGCAGCGACAAATCCTCGTCAGCATACTTGAAGTTGATCACTTCGCCCTGTTCGGTGAGCTTGAACGCACCGCCGAACGCACCGGGAGGTTGGGCGATGATCGCGCGATGGGTCGGCCCGCCACCGCGTCCAACCGTACCGCCACGACCATGAAAAAGACGCAGCTTGACGTTGCAGTCCGCCGCCACTTCGTGCAAGGCACGGTGAGTCTTGTAAATCTCCCAGGAGCTGGTCAGCATCCCCCCGTCCTTGTTTGAATCGGAATAGCCAAGCATGATTTCCTGCCAGCGCCCCCAGCTGTCGAGATAGGGTGCATAGTCAGGGTTCTGCCACAAACGACGGCAAATGTCCGGGGCGTTGCGCAAATCCTCGATCGATTCGAAAAGCGGCACCGGCATCAAACCGGGATCGTTGCGCTCGGCATGCGCCTGCGGCTCAATCCCGCACAATTCCATCAGCCAGATCAACGAAAGGATATCCTGGCAACCTGTCGCGCCGCTGATGACGTAACTTTTGACGATCTCAGCCGGATATTCCTTTTTCAGGTCGGCGACACTGCGTAACGTTTCCAGCAGTTCGATCGTTTGTTGCGACGGTGCTGCAACCAGCTGTTCGCTCTGCCCTGCCGCCAGCTCGGTTATCGCCAGGGAGTGAACCTTGGCGTGCTGACGCAGATCGAGCGTATGCAAATGAAATCCGCAGGTCGCCACCAGACGCTGCAACGGAGCGATATAGCTATTCGCCAGACGCTCTCCCGCCTGGCGCCGCAGGGCTCCTTGCAAAACATCAAGATCAGCAAGAAATGCCGCAGCGTCAGGATAAGCTTCTGCATCAGCACGGTTGTCAAGCGCACGCCCCAGGCGGAAGCGCATGAAACCGACCAGGCGACGACACAGCTCCCCGTGGGGCAGGACGTCGACTTCAAGTGCCGCGTTGGGGTAGTTTTTGACCAATTGATCAAGGTGAGAGCTGAGCCGGGAATCGATCCCGGTCATGGCGGTCGAGGTGGTGATTATGCGCCGCAACTGTTCGAGCTGTTCGAAATAAAGGGTGAGGATCAGTTCACGGGAACGGAGGAGTGCAATCCGGGTTGCTTCAGGGGTAACAAACGGGTTGCCGTCCCGGTCTCCACCGATCCATGAACCGAAACGCACGACTGTCGGTAACGCATCGAGGGGGATCTCTGTCGCGTAAACGTCACGGAAATCAGCAGCAATACCAGCGTAAAGTTTGGCGAGCGGCGGCAATAACGAGGTGCGATAAAGATCGAGGCCCATGGCAATTTCATCTTCGACCTTCGGTTTGTTGCGGCGCACTTCGTCGGATTGCCACAGCGCGGTAATTTCCGCCAGAATGGCATCCTGCAACGCGTCAACTTCAGCATCGGCAAGGGGCAAATGATCAAACCGCTCAAGCAAGCGCGCAATACGCTGCCGCTTGAAGCGCATCACCCGCCGTGCTACCTCGGTCGGATGGGCGGTGAAAACCGGCACCACTTCAACCTGCCGCAGCCATTCAAGGGCCTGCTGCGACGAGATACCGGCATTCTTTATCCGCCGCAGGGTAGCGCGCAGTAATCCCGGTTTTTCGTGCTGATTGGCGAGCAGGGCCGCCCGGTTGCGGCGCCGCCGGTGGTTGGCTTCGGCCAGATTGACCAGCTCAAAAAATGCGGCAAACGCCTTGACGATCCGATACGCCTGGTCAAGCGACATGTTGCCGATCAGGGCACTCATTTCATTAAGCAGTTCCCGACCAGCCCCATGATCACGTGCCTCGTCAGCGCGGGAGCTGTTTTCCTGTTCGCGGTGGCGAAGGGCCAAGTGCCGCAGTTCTTCTTCTGCCGCATAAACATCCTCCCCCGCCTGCTCACGGATAACCGTACCGAGGAGGCGGCCTAGAGAACGAACGTCACGCCGTAACGGCAACTCCTTGTTATCCCGATCCGCGCAACCAAGTTCAGCCAACCGCTCCGCTTGCTGTTCGACATGCCATAAACGTTCGCGCTCTTCCATGCTCACTCCTCATGGCCGGGGATGGTGACATCTGAAAATCGCTTGAAACTGAAGCACTTTCCGCCAAAAACTGCGCCGAACGTACGCGCCGACATTTACTGCATCAAGGCTCAGGCAAGATCCTCAAACAGCACGCTCGACAGGTACCGCTCGCCAGAATCGGGGAGGATCACGACGATCGTTTTGCCGGAAAATTCCGGTTGTTTTGCGAGGCGGGCCGCCACTGCGGTTGCCGCTCCACAGGAAATTCCGGAAAGCAGCCCTTCTTCTTTCGCCAGTCTGCGGGCAAAAGTGAGGGATTCCTCACTGCTGACCTGCTCGACACGATCAACGACCGACAGATCAAGGGTCTCGGGAATAAATCCGGCACCAATCCCCTGAATCTTGTGCGGTCCCGGCGTAAGCGGATCCCCGGCCAGATGCTGGGTGATCACCGGGCTTTCGCTCGGCTCAACCGCAACCGACAAAATTGATTTCCCCCGCGTGTGCTTGATGTAACGCGAGATACCGGTGATGGTACCGCCGGTACCGACACCGGAAATCAGCACGTCAATGTTACCCTCCGTATCGGTCCAGATTTCCGGCCCCGTGGTCTGCTCGTGAATCAACGGATTCGCCGGATTTTTAAATTGATGCAACAGCAGGTAACGTTCGGGTTCGCTCTGCGCAAGTTCCTCAGCGGCGGCTATCGCCCCCCCCATCCCCTTGGCTCCGGGGGTCAAAATCAGCTTGGCCCCGAAGGCCTGAAGAACCTTGCGCCGTTCAAGACTCATCGTTTCGGGCATCGTCAGAGTGATCGGGATACCGCGGGCGGCGGCGACGAATGCCAGCGCGATCCCGGTGTTGCCGCTGGTCGGCTCAACAATCTCCCGGCCAGAACCGAGCAGCCCTTTTTCCTCGGCATCCCTGATCATCGCGGCACCTATCCGGCACTTGACGGAATAAGCGGGGTTACGCCCTTCAACTTTACCGAGGACCACCGCTCCGCCGGGGGTAATGCGGTTCAGTTTGATCAGCGGGGTGCGGCCAATCGAGAGTGAATTATCACTGAATATCTGACTCATGTCGATCTCCTTCTCGTGTTTTGATGCTGCGTTGACGGGTATGGAATTTGATGGCGGCGCAAAAAGCGTTACGGCGTTGCACGACGAAATTTTTTCCTGGCCACCCCATGATTTTTTTTTGAGCAACGACTTACAGTTTAACTGCTGGCAAGGTATTTACCAGCCGCAAGAGCTCATCAAGATCAAGATTTTCTGCCACCACGCGCCCTAAACCAGCGCTGCTGCGGCGGTAAAGATCGAAACGCGGGGTACGCGTTCCAGCATCGTTTTTTTCCCTATTACTGGTGATGATACCGAAATCAGCCAACTGTGGCTGTGAACAGGAGTTGGCACATCCGGAGATTGCCCAGGAGTGCTGACGCCCCGCTGCATCGAGTGCGTGGATAACGTGTGCGGCAACGTCGCGGGTCGCCGACAAGCCCATGCGGCATTGATGATTCCCCGGACAGACGCGAAAGGTCACCTGTTCGGCGGGCGTCTCACCGCTGAACCCTGCGGCGGCGAGCGCCTGCTGCGCCGCGTCCCGCTGATCCGCCTGAACAAGGGGCAGGGCAATATTCTGATCCGCAGTAAGCGCCAGAAAACCGTCGCAATAGCTGTTGGCCAATTGCGCCAGAGCGCTAAAGCGTGCGGCGTTGATCTCGCCGGCAAAGATCCCCACTTCAATAATGGCGTGCTTGCTCGGCAGCGCTGCGCCAACGACTGTTGGCCGTAACGACGGGACACTGTGCGCGGCGCCGTCGGTGTCCACCAACGTCCGAAACCGCTCTTCACCGATATCATTAAGCAAGCTTTTCAAGCGCTTACCTGCTGGCGTGTGAGCGGCATAGACGCGCACGATACTCTCTGTCAACGGGATCACCCGGTTGCTCGCCACCGCCTTTTCGAACAGGAACCCGGCTTGCGGTGCACGCCCCAGGCCTCCGGCACACCAGAGATCGAAACACTCCACACCATCATCGTCACCGACGTAAACCAGGCCAACATCCTGAATCAGATGACGGGAGCGGGAATAATCGCCGTCAACACTGATCTTGAATTTTTTCGGCAGCCCTTCAAAGTAAGGATTACCAGCAAAGTGTTGTTGCAAACGCCGGGCAAGGAGCTGGGCAACATCAAAGTGTGCACCCAGGGTAGTACTGCACGAGATGCCGCGTACCGCGCCACCACAGGCACCGCGTGAGGTCAGACCAACCGCGTCCAGGCGCGGAAAAATCGGCTTCAGGTCGGTGCGGGCTAATCCGTGCAATTCAATGCTGCAACGGCTCGTCAGGTGTAACGAACCCTGCGCAAAGTCCTCGGCAAGGGTACAAAGCTGCTCAACCTGGATGCTTGACAAAACCCCCGCCGGAGCTTTGATCCGTAACATCAACCGCCCGGCCTGGTCCTGTCTGTAAATCCCGTCGAGTCGCAATTGTTGATAATCGATGTCCATTATTTTTCGTCCGTTCAATCGTGATGGCGTCGCAAAAAGTCCGCCCTACAGCGTTACGCGGGTTTTTCAGGACCTCGACCTACCTGATGTAGGCCTTCGCCCCTGAAAAAACACCAAGCCTTGGAGGACGAAATTTTTGCTTAGCCATCTCATTCTTTTTTGCGAGTGCATCAATCGTGGTGCAAGCAATTTTCTGCACCTGCTGTGCCGTTGTTTCAGGGGGTGGCATCATCAACGGGGCGCCGATGCAAACCGCATTCCTTGTGTTCGGGATTTTCCCACCACCAGCGACCGGCGCGCGGATCCTCCCCCGGCAGAATCGCCCGTGTGCAGGGTGCGCAACCGATCGACGGATACCCTTGACGGTGCAGGCGATTCACGGGCAATCGCCGCTGATCAGCATACACCCAGATCTGCTTTTCGGTCCAGTCGATCAGCGGATTGATCTTCAACCGATCATCATGCGCCTGATCAATTTCAATCGCGGCCAGGGTAGCGCGCGTCACACTCTGTTCACGCCGCATACCGGTAACCCATCCGGCCAGCGGTGCCAGCGCCCGGTGCAACGGCTCAACTTTGCGGATAAAACAGCACTCCTGACGCTTTTCAAGACTTTGTTGAAAGGAAAAAGAACCTTTTTCGCTGAGCAGCGACTCCACGGCGCCGCGATCAGGGAAAAACCAGTGAATTGCGAGCGCATAGCGCTCCCTGACTGCCTCGGCAACGGTATAGGTCTCTTCCGGCAAGCGCCCGGTATCAATAGCAAAAACGCCAATTTCAAGGGCAAAACGTGAGATCAGATCGATCAGCACAAGATCCTCAACCCCGAATGAACAGGCCAACTGGACGTTTCCTTGCGCACGGGACAACCCCTCTGTGATTATTTTGACTGCCATACTTTCGAGTGACAGTGAAGAATCATCATTGTCAATAAAATGTTCCATCGTCGCTTTCCTTCCGCAGTGGCAACGTAATGCCGCGCAGCAACACCACTCCAGCAAAAGTATCTGTGATCATAATTATATAATAACAACAAATTAGTCAACAATATTTTTTCAAAGTTCTTTAGCTTTTTTATGTACTTTATACCATAACAATCTCATGCAATAAGTTGATAATTGCATGTTTCCAAAAAAAAACGCTGCCCATGTTGCAACGACATGGGCAGCGTGTTATTTTTTTGTGTTGGAAAAATCAGCCGTGAGAACAGTTACTTGTTGTTCACATTTTCGCGTGCAACCAGTTCGGCAAACGTGTAGCGCTGCAGCGACGCCATCATCTCTTCGCGGATTTCTCGCCACGCCCCATGCACCGGGCAGAAAAGATCGCGGGTACAGGTCTGCGGCGCGACAAGACAATGGTTGAGGTAAAGGGGGCCTTCTTCAGCCTTGACAATGTCAAACATGGTCACTTCCGCAGGATCTTTAAGTAACAGAAAACCGCCACCAACTCCGCGTTGAGAACCAACGATTCCGGCACGAATCAACGGTTGCAGAATTTTCGTGAGAAACGCGGGGGTAATTCCCTGCTCTTCGCAAATATCCCGCTTGTAGACAATCTCCCCTTTTGGCTGCTTTGCCAGATGCAAAACAGCCCGAATAGCATATTCTGTTGCGCGCGTTATGACCACGATCGAATCCCCAATTCTAACTGTTGAAGTTATAGATCAATTGATACCCTGTCCGGAGGACTTTTGTCAACGTGATTTTCTCCCCCTGTCGATCACAGAGACAGTAAAATAGCACAAATGCGCGCTGTTTCAAGCGCATAAGCTATTGCCAGCACCGATGAAAAATGATAGTTTTACTCGTTGCTCCTGCTGTCAATCAGTTTTTTATCTACGGAGAGAGAAAACGTGCGTCAATCTTTCGTAATTTTATCGGGACGCAAATTGTTCATGCTGCTCGTTTTCTTGTTGACACTACCGGTTCCGAACACCCTTGCACTCATCCAGCAGCTAAACTATGCCGGAGCAACAACCCTTCAGCTGCATTTCATGCCCCAAGCTGCCAAGCTCTTCAAAAATCGTAACGGGATCGAATTCACCATCAACGGTGGAAACACCGGGCCGGGGATCCAGGCATTAATCGAGGGAACAATTGACATTTCCGGCGCCGGGCGCTTTCTCACTGCAAAAGAAAAATCGGCCGGACTGGTTGAGTACCTGATCGGCTGGGATGCGCTGTACGTCATTGTTCATCGGGACAACCCGATTGAAACTTTGTCACGACAACAATTACAGGGTATATTCTCTGGACAAATTCAAAACTGGCAGGATGTGGGTGGCGCAGAGCGACCGATCATGGTGATCTCCAGCCCGCGCGGATCGGGAATGCGTGCCAATGTCCGTGAAAAGGTTTTGCTGTCGGCAGCGATTACCGAACAAGAGGTCATCTCTCCGATCGTGCATGACGCCGACTGGCTGGTTGCTCAATTTCCGACCGCCATCAGCATTCTCAGCGCCAGCATGGTCGATCTTTCAACGGTCAAGGTCGTGCGTGTCGACAACGTCATACCCTCGGCGCAGAGCATTGCTACAGGAAAATACACGTTGGTCAAACCGCTTTTGCTGGTCACAAAAACGTCACCGGGAGAGGCGATTAAAGAATTCATTGATCTGGCTGCAAGCCATGAAGGACAACAGATTATTGCTGAAAAATTTTTCCCCGTGGAAGCCGGTGCGGCGCCAATGCCTGGCAGCCGAAACTTGCGACACTAGTACCCTGTAACCCAGAGGATTTCGAGGGATTGCGCAGGGCTTTGACGTGTCAGCAAGGCGCGATTTCTGTTGTCTAGCCGTAGCTAAACAGCTGCAATCGGAACGTAGCTGATGCGGCAAAGAACAAGCAAGATGCGAAAGATTATGGGTTACAGGGTACTAGTATCAGGATTTCCTAAAACAAGCGACGACCGAAGACCAGGTAAACGTCGCGCGTTGAAGCCTTTGGCTTACATTTGACAGGGACTGCTATGTTTACATTAATAAAGTTAAGAACCAAAATCCTCCTTGCCCTCATCGGACTTTCAGTGGTTCCGCTGGTGGTTGCACTCTTCATTCTTTTTCAGATGACTGGCAAGCAAATTGAAGAGGGGATGACTCAGCGCACCGCCCAGACTGAAGATTTTATTCGCAGCAACACGGGCTACCTGCAAACCGTACGATTGAACTATGTACAACTGCTGGCACGTGATTCGGGGCTGGTCAATGCAGTCTATTACGCCGTGCTCAGCGGCGACACCCTCCAGCTTGCTGACGCGATCAAGGATTCCCAAAAAACTTTCAATTTTGATCACATGGAGGTTGTCGACCAAAACGGAGCGCTATTATTGGAATCAACGACTGAAGGCGAACAACCTCTCGACGCCAACACTGCCAGCAGCACGTCGCAGCGGCAGGTCGAAACCAAGGATCGGGTCGATATCAAAATCTTTGATGGACATCTGGCCATCGTTGCCGTCGCCCCGATCAAACTGCAGGACCAGATCATCGGCCATCTTGCCGGAGTCAACTACCTTAACGGCAAATTCGCTGCATCGATCAAGGATTTCAGTGGAGCGGAAGTCGGGATTTTTGACGAAAAAGGCGTTTTTGCGGCGACCCTGGACGGTCTCAAATCGCTCGGTGCTGAAGATATCCGCGACGCCAAAGGAACAAACGTTACCCTGAACAACAATACCTATACCCTGACCGCCAATGCGCTTGGCGGAGCACATAGCGGTGTGCTGCTGGCAATTGACCGCACCGAAGTGGAAAAGGCGAACAGCCGCCTGGCGACAACAGTCGTTGCAATTCTGCTGATCGCCACAATCGTCGCCACGTTGGTTGGTTTTGCCATCAGTCGCAATATCGTCACCCCGCTGCGACGGGTCGTTGACAATCTCAAGGAGATTGCCGAAGGAGAAGGGGATCTGACCCGAACCCTGAAAATCATCTCCCATGACGAAATCGGCGAGCTGGCAGAAAGTTTCAACCTGTTCCTTACCCGTTTACGCGACATGGTCGAACGTACCCGCAATGTGTCCATCGGTTTGATCGACGCAACCGAACAAATTCGTGTTTCGTCACGTGGTGTCACCGAAGGGGCCATTCAGCAATCGACCGCGCTTGATGAGTCGGCACGGGCAACGCAGGGGATCGACGCCTCGACTTCAGGGATCGCCGAAAGTACCGGCTCACTGGTCATCGCCGTCGAGGAAAGCTCGTCGGCGACGCTTGAACTCGGGGCCACGATTGAAGAGATCGCGTCACAGATGGAACGACTCTTTATCACCGTTGATCAGGTCTCAAGCTCAATCAACGAGATGTCCGTCGCCAGTCAGGAAGTTTCTGAAAATGTTGAAATTCTTTCATCCTCGACCGAAGTAACCGCTTCGTCAGTGACGCAGATGGACGCCTCAATTAAAGAGATTGAGGAGAGCGCCGAAAACACCAACAAACTCTCTGAAGAAGCCGCAGAGGATGCCCTGAAGGGTAAAATCGCCGTCGATGAAACGATCAGCGGGATCAATGCCATTCGTGAAACCGTGGATCATGCCAGCAATGCAATCCAGGAACTGGGGAATCAGTCTTCAGCCATCGGCAAGATCCTGACAGTTATCGATGATGTTGCTGACCAGACCAGCCTGCTGGCCCTGAATGCCGCAATCATCGCTGCCCAGGCGGGTGAACATGGGCGCGGTTTCGCCGTTGTGGCTGTTGAAATTCGCGAGTTGGCGGAACGCACTGCGGTTTCGACGCGAGAAATCGGAGCAATCATCGGCAACCTCCAGAGCGGTACCAAGGAAGCAGTCAGTGCCATGAATACCGGCAGCGCAAGGGTTCACGAAGAAGTCAAGCGCTCCCACGCAGCTGGCGAGGCATTGGAAAAAATCTATACCAGTACACTGAAAGCCGCCGAGCAGACACGCGGCATTGTCCGTGCCACCCAGGAACAGTCGCGCGGCAGTCGGCAGATTACCGGCTCGATCAATCAGGTGGCGTCGATGCTCGGCCAGATCGCCACCGCCATTCGCCAGCAAAACGAAGGAGCTCGCCAACTGGCACAAGCTGCTGAGGCGATGAAGGAAATTGCTTCGCAGGTCAAACTCAGTACCGGTGAGCAGGCCAAGGGGAGTCGGCAGATCAACAACAATATGGAACGCGTTCGCTCGATGATTGAGCGTATCGACGAAGCAACTCGCGAGCAAACCAAACGCAGCCGGGAAATGGTCGAAGCAATTGCCAAGGTCAGTGGCATCGCCGAAAAGAATGCGACACGGACTGAGGATCTGGACCGCGTGGTGGAAATCTTGCTCAATCAGACAGCGACGCTGGAAGACGAGGTCGGCGCCTTCAAGACATGATAGCTGATCTTCTCCACGTGACCATCCTCGGTTCGGGAACCAGCAGTGGCGTTCCGATGATCGGCTGTTCCTGCCCGGTATGCACCTCGACTGACCAGCGCAACCGGCGTACGCGTTGCAGCGTCCTTGTTGGACTGCGCGAGCGTAATATTTTGATCGACACTGCAACAGATTTGCGCCAGCAAGCCTTGCGCGAACAGATAACACAAATTGATGCCGTTCTTTATACCCACGCCCACGCTGACCATACGCACGGAATTGATGATTTGCGCGCTTTCAATCCTGCCGGTGGGGGGACGTTGCCCATTTATGCCGCCGCGTCAACCCTCGCGGTGATTCGACGCACGTTTGCCTATATCTTCAGCGATGATGCAGCGATGGGCTATCGCCCCCGACTAGCGCCCCGGCTGATCGATGCACCGGTAACGATCTGCGGTTTTCCGGTTGAGCCATTGCCGTTGCGTCACGGGCACGAATCCTCACTGGGTTACCGCATCGGAAACTTTGCTTATTTAGCTGATTGTAGCGCAATCCCCGCGGAAACGCTGACACGACTTGCAAACCTGGATGTTTTGATTCTCGACGGGCTGCGTTTTCGTCCCCATGCCAGCCACTTCAACATCACCCAGGCAATTGACATGGCACAAATAATTGGCGCCCGACGAACCTTGTTGACTCACTTGACCCACGACATTGATCACGCAAAACACACGGCAGAATTACCGGCCGGAATTGAGTTTGCCTATGACGGGTTACGTCTGGAATTACCCCTGACAGCGGCTATTTGAACGGATCCACTTGATGCGCCAGGAAATCAGACTGCACGGCCAGATTAACGACACGATTGAGTATTTTGCCACGGCGTCGGCATGGGATGCCTTCCGTGGTTATTTTTACGAAGCAACGGGCGATTCGTTGCGTCTTTTTTCTCCCGGCAACGAACTGGTCCTCGACGAGAACGAGATTTCGCACTACGGCAACGGCGGCACCTTTTGCGAATATATGTTCGGTGTCGATCAACCCCTCTCCGATCTGGCTAAAAGTGATGTTCGTAACCGCCTGGTGCTCTATGGCGGTACCTACCAGACGGGCGGCCAACTCATTTTCAGCGATCAAACCGACGGCACCCTCAGCTACGAGCGCATCTTCCTTGAAGGAAATGCCGTTTATAACCATTTTTTCTTTCTTACCGGCTCGGTCTCCGGTTCTACCCGCGAGCAACAGGAAGATATTTTGCGCCTGCTCGGCAAGCTGCTCAAGCGCAGTACCTATGTCGGCGTCGATGACGACTACCCTCTCATCGAGGAAATCTCCAGTCTGCTCGGCCACAAAAGTTCACTCTATGTGGTTAAGTTGCTGCACCGCCGCCACCGGCTTTATCACGATCATTTCCGTGAGCTTTACTTTGAGTACAAAACCATCCCCGACGAGAAAATGACGGAGTTGCAGCAACTTGCCGACCGTCTTGGCATCGACAAGTATCAGCAGGAGCGAATTCGCATCGACGTCATGTACAAGCATGAGGAAAATCGGCGGATCGTTGATGAATACAAAAACATCCTGATTGAGTGTGGCCGTAAGGAGCGGATCAGCAAACTTGAAAACGCCCGGCTGACGCGTCTGAAAACCCTCGCAGTCCGGCACAAAATTCCAACGCCGCTTTTCTATACGCTCGACTCAATGCTCAAGCATGACAAAATGGTTGAGGTTGAGGAACAGGGTTATATCTCCGAGACTCGCGAGATTTTGGCCGGCATTTTCTTCACCGAACACCAGCTCGGCCCCGGCATTGTCCACGAAGACATGCTCCGCCTGCTCGAAGCCAAGCGCCAGGCGAGTGAAAATCGCGATCACACCTTTGAGCAGATCCTGCTCGAAACCGGCAAGGCGTGTGACGAGATGATCCGCGACGGGGCCGATATTTCGCTGCTTGAAAATTTTTCCTACGTCATCACCTATTTCGACCGCTACGACAACACCTCGGCGCATATCAACAAACTGGCGTTCATGGAGAACAGCCGCTTCAGCGAGGAGATCATTCGCAGCCTGCTCGGCAACCGCACCGCCTTCAACGAACTGGATGACACCTTGTTCGGCAGACTTTTTTTCGACAGCATTTTTGACAATAAATATATCGGTAAATACGGTAAAAAGAAGCTCAAGACGCTGCTCAAGGGCCTTGATGAAATAGCCGACAGCCGCAACACCGTGCAGGGGCTGATCACCCACCTGCAATCGATCGAGTCGGAAGAAAATCTCTACGAACTGTTGCTCACTCATGTCAAGGAACGCATTCGTAACTTCTATTCCCGCTACACGACCCGCAAGGAGCAGGAAGACCTCCTTGCCGAGATCACCGAGGAATTGCGCAACAAGAACCTGATCAACGAGGACATTCCCTACTCTCTTTTCAACGATGTTGTTGTCAACATCAAGAAGGAAGCGATCTACCTGCACAATTTACTCCCCCGCATCGTTGCCGAGCGAGACATCGCCCTGCGCGAGGATTTTCTCGAAAACAGCGGCCTCGATCGCTTCTATGTTGAGGAACTTGAACGTGAGTATTTCGAGCTTAACAATCTTGACCTCAACGAGCTTTATCAAATCCGCAAAGGGCTGAACACCGATCAGGGCTGACAGTTCCATGCGCAAACAGCGACGATGTCATGAATCATCCGCCCCGCAATAAAATCCGCAACATCGGGATTATTTCCCACATCGACGCCGGTAAAACCACCGTCTCGGAGCGCTGTCTCTTCTATAGCGGAGAAATTCATCAGCTCGGTGAAGTCCACGACGGCGCGGCGACGATGGACTGGATGGAACAGGAGCAGGAGCGGGGGATCACCATCACTGCGACCGCAACCGCCTGCCACTGGCGTGATGTGACGATCAATATCATCGACACACCGGGACATATTGATTTCACCATCGAGGTCGAGCGTTCACTGCGGGTGCTCGACGGTGCGGTGATGATCTTCAGCGCCGTCGAGGGGGTGCAGCCACAAAGCGAATCGGTCTGGCGCCAAGCGGATCGGTATCAGGTTCCGCGCATTTGCCTGATCAACAAGATGGATCGTCTCGGTGCGGATCATTGCCACACATTAGCGGAAATAGAAGATCAACTCGCGGCGCGTCCGGCGCTGCTGCAACTCCCCTACGGTGAAGAAAACGCGTTCTCCGGGGTCATTGACGTGATTGAAAAGCGTCTCGTCCGGTTCTTTGCGGACGATCTGGGGGCGACGGTCACCGCCACCAATGTTCCTGCGGAGCTGGTCGCCGCCGTCGATGTTGCCCGTGACCAGCTGGTTGAAATAGCAGCGGATTTTGACGACCAGCTGCTCTGCAGCTACCTCGCTGGCGAAGAGATTGCAGCTGATCAACTGAAAGCAGCACTGCGTCGCGGGACCCTCGCCTGCCGCATATTTCCGACCTTACTCGGTTCCGCGCTGCGCAACAAAGGCATCCAGCCGCTCCTTGATGCCGTCATCGATTACCTTCCCGCACCGACCGATCTCCCGGCGATCACCGCTCAATCTCCCGACGGCACCATAAAGACGGTGCTTGAAGCCGACCCGCAAGCGCCGTTCTGCGGTCTGGCGTTCAAAGTGCAGGCAGATGAAGGGCGCAAACTGACCTATCTGCGCATCTATTCCGGCACCCTCCGCGCCGGCGACAGTGTCTACAATGTCAATCGCACCAGCAACGAAAAAGCTGCCCGGCTCTTTCGCATGCATGCTCACAAGCGAGAACGCCTTGACGACGCCATTGCCGGTGACGTCGTCGCGGTGGCCGGGTTGAAACATGTGCTGACCGGAGACACCCTCAGCACCATTGAAACCCCTCTCCTCCTCCCTGGCCTGACCGCCCCCGAACCGATGGTGTCGGTTGCGGTGGAGGCAATGCGCATCGAGGATCGCGAGAAGCTCCCCCTGGCGCTGGACAAGCTTCAGTGGGAAGACCCTACGTTCCGGGCGATTGAGGATGAAGAGACCGGGCAAACAGTCTTGACCGGGATGGGGGAGTTGCACCTGGAAATCATTGTCCATCGGCTGGAACACGAATTCGGTGTCGCCGTGCGCACCGGAAACCCCCGGGTGATCTATCGTGAAGCTTTAACCGTTGCCGTCGAGCGGCAGGAATCTGTTGAACAGGAGATTGAAGGGAAACTGCAACGGGTGGAGCTTGCATTACGCTTGACGCCAACCGCCAACGGTAGCGGGTTGCAGATCGTCCTGCCGACCGCGTCAGACGCTGAAGCGTTGCCTGAGAATTTACGCGAAGTGCTGGCGAGCACACTCAAACAGGCGCTTCAGGGAGGGGTTCGTTTCGGTTACCCGGTCACCGATCTTGAAATCACCGTTGTTGCATGTCCTTACCGATCGGGGGAGTTCAACGCCTTTGGTTTACGGGCGGCTGCCCAGCGAGTGATACGCCACGCCGCAGAGATCGGCAAACCAACGTTACTCGAACCACTGATGGAGCTTGAATTAACGATTCCAGGCGATCACGCGGGAAAGGTTCTTGGCACGATTCAACGTAAGCGGGGACTGGTTGAAGGGATGTCTGCGCACAGCGGCAGTGAAATCATCCGTGCCCAGGCACCGCTGGCGGAGATGTTCGGTTTCATGACCGAACTGCGCAGCGCCACTCAAGGTCGAGGCACATTCACCATGGAGTTTTCTCATTTCGCGCCTGCCCCGGCGGAGGTGCTGAAGCGTTTCGGTGGGTAAAGCGTCATTTTTCACCGCGAAGGACACGAAGCGAGCCTCATCCCTGTGGTCTCCGGCGAACCGGCGAGCACAGAGTAAAATGAAAGTTAATACTCTTCCAGGATCGCGTAAGCAGTATTCCTTTTCGCCGGGGTAAACCCCGCTCCTCGCGCCAGTTCGACGACCTCGTCTTGCGTCATGCGAAACTTCACCCCGGCGGCGGCAACGACGTTTTCTTCGAGCATCGTCCCCCCCAGGTCGTTGGCGCCAAAAAAGAGCGCTACCTGCGCCATCATCGCCCCTTGTGTCACCCAACTCGCCTGAATATTATCGATATTATCGAGCACGATCCGTGACAATGCCAGCACCTTGAGATAGTCCACCCCGCTCGCCGTTTCGCCCCCCAGTTCAGTATTATCCGGCTGAAAAGTCCACGGAATAAAAGCGGTAAAGCCGCCGGTCTTTTCCTGAATCTCGCGCACCCGGAAGAGATGTTCGACAATATCCTCTGGCTGCTCTTTAGAACCGAACATCATCGTCGCGGTGGTACGCATCCCCAAGCGGTGCGCTTCCTCCATCACCGCAGCCCAGTCGCGCCAGCCAATCTTGTTCGGTGAAATCTCCTTGCGCACCGCATCGACCAACACCTCCGCACCACCCCCCGGCACCGAAGCAAGGCCGGCAACCTGCAAGCGCCGCAGGCACTCCGGCATCGACAGCTCCGACAGACGGGCGACATGAATCACCTCGGCGGGCGAAAGGGAATGAATCTGCACCTGCGGAAAGCGCTGTCGAATCTCGCGAAACAACGCCTCGAACCAACCGATTTTCAGCTCGGGATGCAGCCCTCCCTGCATCAACAGTTGGGTGCCGCCATGATCAACCAGTTCCTGAATTTTGTGAAAAATTTCTTCGTATGACAGCACATAGGCATCCGCAGCAGCGGCGTCGCGATAGAACGCACAAAATTTACACTGCGACTCACAAACGTTGGTGTAATTGACATTGCGATCGACCACAAACGTCACCCGGTTATGCGGATGTTTCTTGCGGCGGATCGCGTCGGCCAATTTACCAACCTGAAGCAGATCAGCTTCGGTCAACAGCCAGAGCGCCTCGGCGCGGCTGAGAATGCCTCCCTCTTCAACTTTTTTTTGCAAATCGGTCAGTATCATTCCTGGTATGCCTTGAATCCTTCCAAAACCTGACGAAAGTTTTTGGGGCCGTATTTTTTGAAACCCTCGTCGTCCACCTCCCCCTTGATCTCGATCATCGTGCCATCAAACCACTCCTGCAAATGAGGCTCCTTGAACCACCAGTTGAGCAGGCATTTACTGGTCTCGGTCGCACCGACGTACCCCCCGTCGCGAAACTCCTTCACCTTGCGCCGCAGCTGCGAGACCAGCGGCGGCATCAGCTTGTCCATGCCGGTTTCACGTAGCGCCTCGTCGGCCGGGAACCAGCGGACCTCGGGATTGAGAATCGCGTGCGGGGAATCGGGAAAATCCGGATGCAGGGCCATGGTTTATTTTTTCTCCATGCGCTTGACGCCACGCTCTTCGGTCAGCAATTTCATTTGTTGGATGGCGATGCGATTCAGCTTGGCCATACGTGTCGATTGATCCAACCCCTCGTGGAGGAATAACGCATTCAAAGTCTCCAGGTTGGCCAGGCAGACCAGTTGCGCTGCGTTGGCAAAATCGCGGATGTTCGCCTTTTCGTCGGGATTGGCATCACGCCACTGCCGGGCGGTCATGCCAAAGAGGGCCATGTTGAGGACGTCCGCTTCGCTGGCGTAAATCAGGCTCACCTGTTTGACGTCCAGCTCGGGCGGGATCAGGTTGGTCTGGATGGCGTCGGTATGAATGCGGTAGTTGATCTTGGTCAGATTGCGCCGGATGTCCCATCCGAGTTGCGCCTGCTCAATTTCTTTGAGTCGCTGAAATTCTTTAATCAGGTAAATCTTGAATTCCGGACTAATCCACATCCCGAATTCGAAAGCCAAGTCTTTGTGGGCATATGTGCCGCCATAACGGCCGGCTTTGGCTATCAGACCAATCGCATTGGTTTTGGCAACCCATTCCTTGACGCTGATTTTGTAGCTGTTAAGACCGGCCTGACTTTTAATTGTGGCGAATTCGCCATAATTAAAACCCGGATTGTGGACCGACTCCCAAATACCAAGAAACTCAACGGTGTTACGATTGCGTAGCCAATCGGAGATGAAAAAATCCCCGTCTTTGGCCTTGAGCATATCGGTCAGCGAAATGTAATCCTGCTCATTGATCGAAACGATATTAATTTCCGTTGCCAGCACTTCAATTTTTTGGCCTTTTCCCATCAGAGCCCCCTTGTGATGGCAAAATACTGCTTGGCATTTTCAGTTACGTGCTTCACCAGCTCCAGATCGATGCGATCTATATCTACAAATTTCAGCGCGGAACAAATTTTTTCTTCGCTGAACTCCCCATACAGCTGACCAATCGCCGCATTCAAGAAAGCAGGCGTGAGCGTCGAAATTTTGCAGAAGGATAGCACGACCCTCCGGCCGGTCCTCACTCCTGCAACAAGGCGATCATAAACTTTCTGTCCATCGGCGGAAGAAAAGCACAAATGGCTACCAACAACTTCAAATACAGACAGGTAAGTTTCGTTTGTCATACCGAAACCTCGACAATGGTCATAGTGTCGTTGCCGAAGATATCGACCACCTTCACCGCGATCTTGCGCCGGCCCGGCGGGCATTCGTGGGCGACGCTGATCAGCTCCAGAGAACGGTCCTTCTTGGTGCGGAAGGATTGCCACTCGTTCTCGAAGACGTAATCGCCGGTCCACTGCTCCTGCCATTCTCCGTCAATATCCTCACCGGACTCGTCCGCCGAAGCTCCTTTGGAGCGAAGGCGGATGATCTCGCGCTTGCCGTTCCAGACCAGCTCCACCTCGCGCTTGTCGTCGAAGAGTAAAAAGCGGTACTTTTCCGGAAATTCTTTATTCGAATCCAAATAACGGATAATCTCTTGTTTTTCCAGCTCTCTCAGTCGCAGCATGCTTATCGCCCCTCCTCCCGCCGACCGAGATACGCTGCAAAGCTCTCGGCGGCGATGACATCCATCAGCGGAATGTCTTCGATAGCCACCGTCTCATCGGCCAGCGCCTCGGTCACGAGAAACATCTGCTCCCAGGGAACCGGCGGCTTTTTGATCGACTTTAACCACCGGGTTGTCAGCACCAGACGTTCCAGCCATTGCTTGCGACGCGGCTGAAGAATTTTAAACAAGATCGCGTCAATACACCGCTCCGGGTCGATTTGCCTCTTCCTGCCTTGCGTCTTTTGCACAATCTTGTCAACGTCAACATCGTCCTCAAACCAGGAATAGGCAAACGTTTGTTGCACAAGCCAGGATGCCGAGGCAATGAACGCCTGTTCCCGGTAACGCTCGGTCACATAACGCGCCCCGCAACTTTCCAGCGCGTTGCGTAAACTTTTCAATTCAGCCATCACGTCGAGCGGCACCGCTTTCCACTGGGCACAGCCGAGTTGTTCGGCGATCGCAGCCAGCCAGTGGCTGGGAACCTTTCCATGTTCGGCACCATCGGCCAACGCCTGACAGATCCGTCTGTCAAGATAGTCTGACGTCGATTCGTGGGCTCCGGTTTCTGCCTTCAGCATCTCAATAAAATTGTTGCGCTCACGTTTGTTTGCCAAAGGGATAAAAAAGGCATCGGCGACCCCGGCACCCCGTTTGGGCATGATTGCACAGCACAGAAAGCCCTTTCCTTCGGGAATCATCACCTGAAAGGTCTGTGCCATGGCGCCATCGACACCGGACGCATAGACAACCGTGCCGCGCCGTGGCGGCAGCGGCGCACACTCCACGCGCGCGCGGCGGGCATTGGTCACGGTCTGGTCAATCTGCTTGCGCAGCTCCTCGGGGAACCAGTTGCGAGCGACAATCAGGCGGCGCAAAGTTTCCGGGGTCAGGAAGCGCCCCTCAACCTCCGCCAACTGTCGGGCCACGCCGCTCCGCACCTCGGCGACAGGATGAAACAGCATCAAGGCCGCCATTTCCCGAATCACCGGATGTTCTACTTCAAGCATATGCCGGCACAGTATCACCTGCACATCGCTGTCACCAACCAGCATCATTTGCAGCACAGCGTCGAGCAGTTCAAAAGGACTGCCGCTTTCGTGCTCTTCAAGCGCACTGAGCAACTCACGCATGCCCAGCTCGGGGTCCGCTACGAATTCCGGATCATGGTCAATTTTTACCAGCATTCGCTCGCTGTTGGCCTGGTGCAACAGCGGCAAAATTTCGATCCGGGTATCCAGCAACACCTGAGTGACCATGGCTCCCAGTTCCATGTCGACACTCTCGGCATAGACATGTCGAGCAAGAGCCGCCTGCCAGGTTTCAATCCGGCGCATTGCATCGGGACGACGTCGTTCCAGATCCGTGCGCAGGATATCACACACATCGGTTAAGACAGCCAGCGCCTCATCCAGTCGTGCGTCATCTTCGCGCATGTACAGCTCAACGATAAGTTTGGCCAGTTCATCCTCAGCCCGGTCGTAGGCAAGCAAAAAACGTTGCAGCTCTGCCTTTCTGAAATCATACCCGCTGAACGAATCCTGCTGATTCTGCAGGAAAAAATCAACCCATTCCGTCATATTTTTCGCAGCAGGGCGGGGTTCGGTGAGCCGTTGACCCCGCGCCCCTTTATTCCTCTTCAATTGTTTATTGGAAATTGGCGGGGATTTCACCGCAGCCTCAAGCAGCAGTTTAAAATTCGCAAAAAGGTCTTCGTCGGCAGGGGGGAGTGTATGCGAACGCGGCACCAGTCCCGGTTTCGGAAAGGCTTTGCCGCGATACGTTTTACCATCAACTTCCTTGCGTACCTGTTTATACCGTTTATACATCCTCTTCAGCCAATCGGGGTTGTTGTTGATCTCGGCAACGAAGATTTCCAGCAACTCCTTGGCCCCGGCCAGTTGTTTCTGATTCTCATTGAGAAACGGCCCGGACAACGGGTGGTCGGGATCGAATCCAAAGTCGATCGTGGCGACAATTTTTCCCTTGGCGTTGCAGACAAAAATCGCTGTTCGGCGGCAATCACAACCCTCCTCAACACAATAGGCCTCGATGAAGTGATATTCTCCCGCTTTCAGTTTGCCGACTTTTCGGAGCAGTGAAATCCCTAACATTTTTTCTTCGACTTCTGGAAAAATCAGCGGAAAAGGCACCATGCCCAAGGCATCATCTAAATTATTCATATCAATACTCCTGTATTTCCCGATACAACGTATCCCGCTCCACCGGAACCTTGCCCGCCTTGCGGATCAGGGCGCACAGTTGTTCTTTGTCGAGTTGCTGCGGCGAATCGGCTCCGGCGTCGTGGCCGATTTTCTCCTCGACCACCGTGCCGTCCAGATCGTTAACACCGAAGCACAGCGACACTTGCGCAATCTTCAGACCGAGCATCACCCAGTAGGCCTTGATATGCTGAAAGTTGTCGAGGTAGATGCGACTGATTGCCAGGGTTTTCAGGGCATCGATCCCGCCGACTCCCGTGGCACCGGGCACGCGGGTATTGTCCGGCTGAAAAGCCAGCGGGATAAACGCCTGAAATCCGCCGCTGAGATCCTGCAACTGACGCAATCGGGCGAGATGATCAACCCGGTCGGCAGGGGTTTCGAGATGACCGAAAAGCATCGTGGCATTGGTTTTCAGCCCGCAGCGATGCACGGTTTCGATCACTTCAAGCCAGCGCGCACCACTGATCTTTTCCGGACAGATTTTATTCCGCACCTGCGGCGCAAAAATCTCCGCCCCACCCCCGGGCAGCGATTCCATTCCGGCTTCTTTCAGCTCCAGAATCACTTGTTCCAATGGCTGCCCGGTCAATTGAGCAAAGTAGTCAATTTCTACGGCGGTAAACGCCTTGAGGTGCAGGCCCGGGTTGTCGGCCTTGATCGCCGCCAGCATTTCCAGATAAAAATCGAAGGGCAACGCCGGATGCAAACCGCCGACCATATGTAACTCGGTCGCCCCCGCCCTTTGCGCCTCGGCAGCTTTGGCAAGGATGTCGGTTAAGGTCAAGGTGTAACACCCCTCGTCATCGACCTCCTTGCTGAATGCACAAAAGGTGCAGCGATTGACGCACAGGTTGGTGTAATTGATGTGACGATTGACGTTAAAATAAACCTTGTCGCCATTCTTGCGCCGATTTGCCTGCGCCGCCAACGTTCCGATTGCCAGCAGGTCGTTGCACGCAAAGAGTGCCAGCGCTTCAGCGTCGGAAATCCGCGCACCTGCGTCTATTTTGATTCGTACCGTATCCAGCAAGCTGGTCATCGTGTCCACTATTTTGCAGCCCCCCAGCGCAGAAAAAGTTGATGTTCGACACCCAGCGCATCGAGGACTTTACCGACCACAAAGTTGACCAGATCATCGATAGTCTGCGGTCGATGATAAAAACCGGGCATGGCAGGAATGATCTGTGCCCCGGCACGACTCAATCTGAGTAAATTCTCCAGATGGATGTGGTTGAAGGGGGTCTCGCGAGGGACCAGAAGCAAATCGCCTCGTTCCTTGAGCATCACGTCTGCGCTTCGTTCGATCAGATTGTTACTCAGCCCCCCGGCAATCCGTCCCAGTGTTCCCATCGAACAAGGAATCACTACCATGGCATCGGCGCACGAAGAACCGCTTGCCAGTGGCGAGAAAAGGTCGTTTTCGGCGTAGATGGCCAACTGTTCAGAGGCCGCGAAGTGGTCATTGACTGCCGCTTTGAGTTGCTCAAATGGCATTGGCCAGTTCAGACCGGTTTCGTAGTTGAGAACTTCACGCCCGGCGTTAGTGAGGATTAGTCCGACACAACACTTGCTGCGTAATAATTCCTCGGCCAGTCTGAGGCCGTAAATTGTGCCGGAGGCTCCGGTTATCGCGACGACAATATTTTTCATAATATTCCAGATCGAATTTAAATCAGCGCATCAGCCAGAGTAAATACAAAGATTGTCACACTGATATAGCCATTCATATTAAAGAAGGCCGCGTCCAGTTTTGATAAATCGTTCGCCTTGACCAGCTGATGTTCATAGACAAGCAAACCGCAAACGACGATCACGCCAAGCAGATAAATAATGCCCAACCCCTCGACCGCAAGCAGACTGAGCAGCAACAACGCCATGATGACATGGAAGAGTTTCACCAGCAGCAAGGAACGTTCGACCCCGAGCCTGGCCGGGATAGAATGCAGACCATGATCCCGGTCAAACGCAATATCCTGCAATGCGTAGAAGATGTCGAACCCTGCGACCCAGAAGAGGACCGCCAGCCCCAACGCGACGACTGGCCATTGAACGTCACCGCGCAACGCGATCCAAGCTCCAACCGGCGCGCCTGCCAGACACACCCCCAGAACCACATGAGCCAGCAGGGTAAAGCGTTTACAATAGGCATAGAGGACAAAAAGCGCAAGAACGATCGGCGCCAGGAAAAAACAGAGGGGATTGAGCATCCAGGCGGCAAAGAGCAACACCCCGGCAGAGATGATCACGAACAACCACGCCTCGCTCGGCGCTACTTTCCCTGCCGGAATATGACGCCCGGAAGTACGCGGGTTCTCCGCATCGATCCTGGCATCAAGTATGCGATTAAGCGCCATCGCCGCACTGCGCGCGCCAATCATCGCCAGACAAATCCAGACAATCTGCATAATTGTCGGCGTTGTCGCGCTCGCCAGCGAAGCCAGAACCACACCCATCAGCGCAAAAGGAAAGGCGAAAACGGTATGGGAAAACTTGATCATTTCCAGCAAAATTACAATTTTTTCAATAACAACAGACAGACTCACAGCGTCACCCTTCACAAGCTCGTTAATGAGGCGATATGATAGCGGGAGACAGCGGAAGAAGCAAGATTTTCACTCCATTGTCTCGCGCAAACCATATTCTTCAAGGCGTCGTGTCACCAGTTGTTCAATGGCTGGCGAACGTTTGCAGGGCGCACCGTCGGTCGCTTTACGCGTCGCATCAAAGATACGTGCAGCGCCGATTTTTTCATTATCGTCATTGATATCCAGGTGGTTGATTGCCTGCCAGAAACACATCGACAGATCATGGACTTTCACTTCCTGATCGAACACAACCAGTAACCGCACGCCACGTAACCAGGGTCCGTCAAGGATATCACGAGCCAGAGACTGCACCGAAACAGAGGAGGATGCATTGATCGATACCAAGGCACAACCATGGAAAATCGCTTCGAGCGGCATACAGAGGTCATGCAGTGCGGGATGATCAATTTTCAGCAGAGGGAGAATCAACCGCTCAATCACTTTGCCAAGATAACAGTTTTCGGTTGGCGGACGACCGATAATGGTGGCCGGGATAATCGGTCGGTGACGATGACTCAGGTGGGTAATGTGGATCAGCGGACACCGGTGCTCCGGTTGGTAGTTGCCGGTGTGATTGCCATAGGGGCCTTCAATAAAACCTTCGCCCGTTACGACCTCACCTTCCAGCACAACTTCTGCGGATGCCGGAACGCGGAGCTGATGGGATAAACATGGTGTCATCCCCAGCGGTGCCGCACGCAGGTAACTTGCAAAAGCCACTTCATCGACGGTCTCAGGAAGTTTCATCGCGGCGCTGAAAAGGAGCGCCGGATCTCCACCCAGTGCGATTGCAATCGGCATCTTTTTGCCGCTGTCTGAATAAGCGCGGAAATTGTTCGCGCCATCAGAACCGTCATGCCAGTGTATCGCAAGATGGGTGGGATCAACCAGCTGGACACGGTAGATACCGCAGTTGTTACGTCGGGTAACCGGATTATCGGTAAAAACCTGAGCCAAAGTCAGATAACTTCCGCCATCATCCGGGAAGTTGCGCAACAGCGGGATCGTTGTCAGGTCGATATGCGCAGCAACGGCTTCGCGACATGTCGGCGCCTTGGCTATTACTGGCTGAAATCCGGGAACATTGACCAGGCGCTCCAAACGTTGTGCTGCTGTCTTTCCGGCACTGCCGCGTAAATCGATTTCAAGCCGTTGACTCAGCGCTGCAAGTCGCTCAACACCAGCAGCCCAGGCACAACGCTGCAAAGAGCCGTAAAGGTTCGTTGCGCTGGGCCAGTTATATTTATCAACCTGTTCGAAAAGCAGGCCGGGGCCACCCCCCTTGCGCTTGGCGACCCGATCAGTAAGTGCCGCGATTTCCTGATCTGCGCTGACCATCGTCCTGACCCGGTGCAGCTCCCCATGCTGTTCAAGGAGTGCAATAAAATCTTGCAACGATTCATATCTGCGCGGGATATTCATAGGCACATCTTAGTCAATTTGAACATGACTGTCAGGCATTTTCTCCACAACGTAAAAAGCCCCGGAAGAACCGGGGCTTTTTACATGCATTACAAACAAGTCAGAAAAGACCGAGCTTTGCCATTTCCATCACACCACCCGGCAGGATCCCCAGATACAAAACCCCGACAATCGCCAGAATAATTGAAATGAGCGCGCCAGTTTTAAGCGCAACCCATTCAAATTCTTCATTGGGATCGCGGAAATACATATAAACCAGCACCCGGAGGTAGTAGTAAAGAGAAACTGCGGAGTTCAGGACTCCAATCACCGCCAGCCAAATATATCCTGCCTCGACCGCACCGGAGAAAATGTAAAATTTACCAACAAAACCGGCCGTCGGCGGAATCCCCATCAGCGAAAACAAGAAAATTGCCATTGCGACACCGAGAAACGGTTGCTTGAAACCAAATCCGGCAAAACCGTCAAGCGTCAGATTGTTTTCGCCTTTTTTGCCCGCTAACGTGAGAACGGCAAAAGCACCAATGTTCATAAAGGTATAGGCGAGCATGTAGAACATAATACCCGAGATACCTATCGCATTTGCAGCGACAATTCCGACCAGCGCGTATCCAGCGTGAGCAATCGATGAGTAGGCAAGCATCCGTTTTATGTCGGTCTGGCTGATTGCGATCACGTTCCCGATCGTCATCGTGGCCACGGCAAGAACCCACAGCAACGACGTCCATTCATTTTCAAGGCCACCAAGTGCCAGAAGCAGAATACGTAGAAACGCAGCAAATGCGGCAGCCTTGGGTCCGGCGCTCATGAATGCGGTAATCGGCGTCGGAGCCCCTTGATAAACATCCGGCGCCCACATGTGAAATGGTGCCACAGCAATCTTGAAGAGGAGGCCAACACTCAGCAACAACATTCCCGCAATTGTCATCGGGTCGGTAAGAAGCGCCGGATGGTAAACAAAGTAGTTGCCAATATCAGTCAAGTTCGTGGTCCCGGAGACACCGTAGATCAGGGCAATCCCGTAGAGGAGGAAACCGGTCGAAAATGATCCTAGCAGGAAATATTTAAGGCCAGCCTCGTTGGAACGAACCTGTCCGCGAAAGAGACCTGACAATACATAAAGAGATATCGAGAGGACTTCGAGACCGAGAAAAATTGTCATCATGTCGGTGCCCGAGGCCATCAACATGGCACCTGCGGTGGTGAAAAGGATCAGCGGATAATATTCCGCGATCGGATAACCTTCACGCTTCAAGTAGTCATCTGACATCAAAATCGTCAATATCGACCCGAATATAAAGGTCATATTGAAGAAGCGGGCAAAATTATCCAGCGCCACATGGCCGCTAAACCCGAATTGATATGGCTGATTCCAGCCACTTGCCGTCGCTACGCCCGCTGCCACTAAACCGAAAAGGCAGATCAGTGAGATGTGGAACGTTCTTCCGCGTTTTGAAAAAACACCGATCAAAAGTGCGACCATACCGACCACGCACAAGATCAACGCAGGCATAATTGCCGCAAAATTTACATTGTCTATGGCTTGTTGCACCAACGAAGTGTCCATGAATGCTCCTCCAGAAGCCAGATATATAAGATCTTTACTTATTCAGCGTCAGCAGGTTCGGTTGTTCAACTTCAACAACCGCGACATGCTGCTTGCTCTTGACCTGATTAATCAGATTTTCGAGCGATGGGTTCATCTTCTCGAGAAAGACATTCGGATAAATGCCAATCCAAAACACAAACAGGAGCAACGGCAGCATCAGCACCATCTCGCGCACTGAAAGGTCGGCAAGCTTCTCGTTCGCCGGGTTGGTGACCTTGCCGAATATAACTCGCTGGAACATCCAGAGCATGTAAACAGCTGCAAAGATTACCCCGGTCGTGGCGATAACGGCGAACCAGCGCAATTCACTTGCAAAGGCACCGATAAGAATCAGAAACTCCCCGACAAAACCGTTAGTGCCAGGAACACCAATCGACGAAAGAGTGATAATCATAAAAACTGTCGCAAAAACCGGCATCACTTTCGCGAGGCCACCAAAGTCAGCAATCGCGCGAGTGTGGCGGCGCTCATAAATAAATCCAACAATAAGGAAAAGCGCACCGGTTGAAATACCATGATTGATCATCTGTAACATGCCACCGGCCAGGCCCTGGATATTCAGGGCAAAGATTCCGAGCATGACGAAGCCCAAGTGAGAAACGGAAGAGTACGCAACGAGCTTTTTAACGTCTTCCTGCATCATCGCTACCAATGCGCCATAAATGATACCAATAACAGCCAATAGCGCCAAGTATGGCAGGAACTGCTGAGTGGCCTCGGGGAAAAGCGGGATCGCAAAACGAACATAACCGTAGGTTCCCATCTTCAACATAATTGCGGCCAATATGACTGAACCGGCAGTTGGTGCTTCGGTATGGGCATCGGCCAACCAGGTATGAACCGGGAACATCGGCACCTTGATCGCGAAACTGAGGCCAAAAGCGAGAAAGAGTAATGTCTGGAGTTCCGGCTCCATCGACATATTGTAGAAGTCAAGGATGCTGAAACCGTCGATATTGATTCCCGACTGAACCGCGTAGTAGTAAATGTACATAATCGCGACCAACATCAACAACGAGCCAACCGCGGTGTAAATAAAGAACTTGATGGCGGCATAAATACGGTTTTTACCCCCCCATATGCCGATCATGAAGTACATAGGAATCAGCATCAATTCCCAAAAAATGTAAAACAGGAAGAGATCAAGAGCGATAAACGCACCGAGCAATGCAGTTTCCAGCAATAACATCAAGGCCATGAAGCCCTTGATGTTATTCTCAACCGCATTCCATGTCGAAAGAACCGTAATCGGCATAATAAACGTCGTCAGCATCACCAGCCACAAACTGATACCATCGATACCGACAAAATAGTTCATCCGGAAAAAATCGCCGATATTGATCCAGTTGACGAATTCAACGTACTGCATCTCGGCAGATGTCTTGAAAATGTCATTGAAAGCCAGCGGCAAACTGGCCAGAAAAACGATGAGCGTCACGACCAGCGTGCAGCCCTTCAGCAGCGGACCGTTGTCGCGGGGAAGGAAAAGTACGACAATCATACCCACCAGCGGAAGGAAGGTCAGCAAGCTCAGAAGATGTTCAGTCATTGTAAATCGCTCCTTATATCAAACTAGTGCAGTATTCTCAGCGGAGGATGTAGAACCCAACGATGAACAACATGCCGACAACCATCATGAAGGCATAGTTGTGAACATAACCGGACTGCGTATAGCGCAGCAACATCGAACTGACGTTAACCAGTTTGCCAACACCGTTCACGATTCCGTCAACAACCCGCACATCAATCCCTTTCCAGAGAAAGGTGCCAAGCCGCTTGATCGGATTGACAAACAATGCGTCGTAAATTTCATCGACGTACCATTTATTGAAGATCACCCGATGGATCCCTGTAAACTTCGCAACAAACTGGCCGGGGAGCGCCGGGTTTTTAATATACATTGTCCAGGCAAGGAAAATCCCGAAGACCGCGATACCGACTGAAATTGCCATTAACGCGTACTCGGTGGCGTGTGTTCCATGCGCAGTGATGTTGTTAAGCTTAATGGCTTCGCCAAAGACCGGCTCAAAGTAGTGATGAATATGATTGGCACCACCAAGAATCGCTGGAACACCAACATAACCACCAATCACCGCGAGGAGTCCTAAGATCATCAACGGAAGAGTGATGGTCAGCGGCGACTCGGGGATATGATCTTTGGCGCGAGCGTCAGTACGCTGCTCACCGAAAAAGGTCATAAACACCAAGCGGAACATGTAGAAAGCGGTCATACCAGCGGCGATTGCACCAAGCAGCCAAAGCGACCAATGTCCGCGATTGGAGCCGAATGCCCACCAGAGAATTTCATCCTTGGAAAAGAATCCGGAAAAAAACGGAATGCCTGAAATTGCAATCGTTGAGACAAGAAAGGTAATGAAAGTGATTGGCATCTTCTTGCGCAGACCACCCATGTTGCGCATATCCTGCGGATCATCATGCAGGTGCGCATGATGATAACCATGATGCATTCCATGAATAACTGAGCCGGAGCCGAGGAAGAGACAAGCTTTAAAAAATGCATGAGTCATCAGGTGGAAGATACCGGCGCTGAATGCACCGACACCCATCGCCAAAAACATATATCCAAGCTGGGATACGGTCGAATAAGCCAGGACCCGCTTGATGTCATTTTGTGCCAAACCGATGGTCGCCGCAAAAAGTGCAGTCGCTGCACCAACGGTGGCAACGACCATCATTGTCGTCGGTGCCATCGCAAAGAGTCCACACATCCGCCCGATCATGTACACACCCGCTGTAACCATTGTTGCGGCATGGATGAGGGCCGAAACCGGTGTCGGACCTTCCATCGCATCGGGCAACCAGGTATATAAAGGGATTTGTGCTGATTTACCGCAAGCACCCAGGAAAAAGCACAATGTAATGATCGTTACAATTACGCCGCCCGATTCAAGCAAATGAGCGTTTGCAGCAATTTCAGTAAATTGAATTGTCCAGACGCCCTTGCTTCCGAGAGTCCAGAAGAGCAGGAAAAGACCAAGAAGAAATCCAAAATCGCCAATCCTGTTGACAACAAAAGCTTTCTTGGCGGCATCGCTAGCGCTCTTCTTCTCAAAGTAGTAACCAATCAGCAGGTAGGAGCAAAGCCCCACACCTTCCCAGCCGATAAACATAACCAGCGCATTGTTACCCAAGACGAGCATAAGCATTGAGAAACAAAAAAGATTCAGGTAAGAGAAAAAGCGATAGAATCCCTCTTCACCGTGCATGTACCCGATAGAATAGAGGTGAATCAACGAACCCACCCCGGTAACGACCATGATCATCAGCGCGGACAGAGGATCAAGAAGGAACCCCCAGTCGATGCTCAGCTGACCGACATTTATCCAAGTTCCACTCCCCAAGGGGCCGAACAGGGCAATTTCATGCACTTTCCCGGAATCGCCGAGAAGTTGGAAAAAATATTTGCAGGAAACTACGAAGGAGAGTGCGATGGCCACGGTGGAGATCCCGCCGATCACCTTCTCGTTCTTGATCTTCTTGCCGAAAAGTCCATTAAAAATGAACCCCACCAGCGGGAAGAACGGAATAAGCCACAACTTGTCGTACATCTATGTCTCCTCTATCCGAATTAGATTAAACCGCTCGATCAATCTGATCGCCGTTACCATTTAAGCAGGTTCATATCCTCAACGTCGATCGATTCCCGATTACGGTAGAAGGATATCATCAATGCCAAACCGACAGCCGCTTCAGCGGCGGCAACCGTCATGATGAAGAACACAAAAACCTGACCGTCCATACTGCCGAGATGTCGTGACAACGCAATAAATGTAAGATTCACCGAATTAAGCATAAGTTCGATACACATGAAAATCACGATGGCATTCTTTCTGGTGAGAACACCGAAGGTTCCCAGCGAGAAGAGAATCGCGCTCACAGCCATGTAGTGGTATACGGTAATCATTATCGGTCTCCTGTCCGTTTTCTTTTATTCAGACTTCTTTTTTAGCCAGTATCACGGCACCGACAATCGCCACCAGCAACAAGATTGATGTGATCTCAAACGGCAGGAGGAAATCGGTAAAGAGTGCCTTGCCGATCAGCTCAGTGTGGCCGAAATCCTGAATCAGCTCCGTTGTGACGTTCCCCTGCATCCCGGTGATGCTGCCACGTTTGACAAAAAAACCGGTGACAAGCAGGGTCAATATGCCACAAATCGCTCCCCAGACCACGCCATGGGTATACTTGCGGTGGGCGTCAGCGCCCAGATTCAGGAGCATAATGACAAAGATAATCAGCACCATAATCGCCCCGGCGTAAACCATGACCTGAATCGCCGCCATAAATGGTGCGGAGAGCATGACATAAAAGACCGCCAGGCAAAAAAACGTATTGACCAAGGCAAGCGCACTATGTACCGGACTCTTGCAACTGACGACAAGCACCCCGGACAGGACCGCCACGAAGGCAACCAGATAGAAAAAGAGCAATTCGAGTAATTCCATGGGTATGAACTCCTATACGCTTACTTAAGAAGGCGCTTTTTGTTGAACTTGAAATCTTCGCGGCGGAAATTGGCGAGTTCATACTCTGCTGTCATTTCCAGCGCCTCAACCGGACAGGCTTCGACGCAATAGCCACAGAAAATACAGCGCAGCAAATCAATCTCATACACCTGCGGATACTTTTCACCCTTTTCGTTCTCGGCCGCTTCGACGGTGATGCACTTGGCCGGACAAACTGTCGGACAAAGGTAGCAAGCAACACATTTCTCCCGATCCTGTGTCGGCACCAGTCGATGCAGCCCGCGAAAACGTGGTGAGGGCGTGAGCCGCTCATCGGGATATTGTACGGTCGTTGAATGTCCCGGCAGCAGATGTTTGAACGTAATGCTCAGACCTTGAATGAATTCTTTGAACATGAGCGAATCCTCTTTATGACGTCTATCGGTTAATCGTTACCGGTTCAGTTGACCAGCACCACCACGAATCCGGTGATAACAATATTGGCCAGCGCCAGCGGCAGGGCGATCTTCCAGCCGAGATACATCAACTGGTCGTAACGTACCCGCGGAAATGTTGCGCGTAACCAGATAAAGAAAAACATGAAGGCAAAAACCTTGCCGAGCAGGTTAACCGCGCCAAAAGGGGTCGGACCGGACCAGCCGCCAAGAAAGAGCGTCGCAGCAATCGCGGAGATGACGATCATGTTGGCGTATTCTGCCATGAAGAAGAGTGCATACTTCATGGACGAATACTCTGTGCAAAATCCAGAGACCAACTCCGACTCTGCTTCCGGCATATCAAACGGAGTACGATTGATCTCCGCCAGACCACAAACAACGAAGAGGCAGAAGGCCAGCGGTTGCTTGAAAACATACCAGTGAAGGACAGATGCCGACTGAGCATCGACGATACCGCGCGTGCTTAGTGTTTCCGACAACATGAAAACCGCGACGATAGCCAGGCCGGCAGACAGTTCGTACGACACCATCTGCGCCGATGCCCGTACCCCGCCGATCAAAGAGTACTTGCTGTTTGAACTCCAGCCAGCCAGGACTGTCCCGTAAACCCCGAGGCCCGCCATGGCAAGGATGTAGAGCACCCCGATATTCAACTCGGCAACCTGCAACGGAATGCTATAATTACCGATTTGCAGATCTGCTCCAAACGGAATGATTGCAACGGTAATCAACGACGGAACCAGAATCATCATCGGCGCCAGAATGTAAGAAACCTTGTCGGCCTGTGAAGGAACAATGTCTTCTTTGAAAAACAATTTCATCCCGTCAGCAATCGGTTGTAACAAACCGTGCCAGAAAGTCCGCATCGGACCGAGGCGCGTCTGCATATGACCGATGACCTTCCGCTCCACCCATGTGGCGTAGGCAACAATAAACAAGACTACACCAAAGACCACGCCGATTTTAACCAGCATCGCTGCAAGGAACAGCAGTGGGTGACTCGACAGGCTCAATACCTCAACTTCTGGCGTCATGATCAATCCTCTTTCCTGGATATTTAATTAACCGGGACCGTCAGTTTCTGTTCTTATTTCGAAATTTCAACTGCAACTGAAGCTTCACCCTTGTAGAGGCGATTCAGCCCGGCGCTGGCAAAATGATAGGGGGCAAACAGAACCCCTTGTGGCAACCGGTTATCCACCTTGGCTTGAAGTTGCAGTTCACAGCCGGAGCCCTTAACCTTAACCATGTCCCCATCGACAAGCTGCAATGCTGCAGCATCTTCGCGTCCAAACTCAACATACGGGGCAGAGATCACCGCATTCGGACCCAAGGCGTGTGTTGACGTTGTGCCACTATGATACAGGGCACTGCCGGTGACCAACTGAAACGGGGCATCAACGGTCACCCCGCCCCCAACCGGTACGAGTTGTTTCGACACCGTCAAATGATCGCCGCCCCAGACTGCACCCTGCAACCCGATATCGGCGTAGCCGATCCCGGCATAGACCGTGCCAACTTTCAACGCATCAAAGATCGCTTCGGTGCCGGTGTAAACAACATTGTCCCCGAGGCTCACCAACAGTGCCTGAAAAATCGCCTGATCGGTCTTTGCCAAGCCAGGGCTGGTAATCCCCGGATGCAGGCGCTGCAAGCGCCGTTCGGCATTGGTGAAGGTGCCCTCCTTCTCGGCAAAACTCGCTGCGGGAAGAACCACATCGGCCTGCTTCGCGGTCTCGGTCAGAAACAGATCCTGGACGACCACAAATTCCGCTCCGGCAAGCGCCGCCTTGACTTTATCTTGATCCGGGTAGGAAACCAGCGGATCTTCATTGACTATATAGAGGGATCGAACCTGACCTGCTGCCGCAGCAGCCAACATAGCTTGAGCCCCCAGCCCCTGGTCGCCGGGCAAAACAGTGAGATCAATCGCGCCCTGACTGTTGGCTTTTTCACCGCAAAGGTACAGCCCGCTCCCCTCGCGTCCGGCATTTCCTGTCAAAATCGCAATATTGGCAGCAGCGATCGCCAGTTCTTTACTGTAAGCCGTGTACGGCAAGCCGTAGGCCAGTAGGATCGCACTGTTTTTTGCTGCGGCCAGTTCACGCGCGGTCTGCTGTAAAGCGTCTGCGGTCACCCCGGTCGCCGCCGCAACCTGCTCAGGGGCAAACCCGGCCAATGCTTTTTTGAGTTCGTCCAGTCCAGCGACACCGTCAGTCACTGCCAGCCCCTCGTCCAGCAACACCCGGGCAATGCCATTCAGCACATTCAATTCCAGTCCGGGTTTGGTAACCAGCGACCTGGCATCCGGCAATTTGCCAAACTTGCCGCGTTTATCCGCAACAATCGACAGCTTGGCATGGTTGCGTTTGACCGCCTGATTGACCACCATACCGAAAACCGGATGGGTTTCATAAAAATCGGAGCGAATCACAAGAATCGCGTCAGCCTTCTCAACCTGCGGAAAAGTGGCCGTAGAAGCACTCACCCCGAGTGTCTGCTTAAGCCCTTCGGTCACCCCCTTGTAACACTCTCCACCGGAATGATCGAGGTTGGCCGTTCCGACGGTCGCCGCCACTTTCTTAAACAAATAAAATTCTTCATTCGTCAAGCGTGCGCCGGAGATCATTCCCAGAGTCTTCCCCGCAGCCTTAAATCCCTGACTGACAGCAGCCAGCGCTTCGTCCCAACCTGCCTTGACCAATTGCCCATCTTTACGAATCAGTGGCGTCGTCAGTCGCTCCGTACTGTTCACGTAGGAATAACCAAAACGACCACGGATACACAGGTTGCCATCGTTAACACCGGTCTTGTCGTTAAAGCGAATGGTTTCAACTTTGTTGGCTTTAACACCTAAGGTCACCGTACAGCCGTTGCCACAATATCCACAGACCGTATTGACTTCCTTGATCTGCCAGGGACGGGCTTTGAATTTAAATGGTCGCGGCAGGATCGCACCGACCGGACACATGGAAACGCACTGCCCGCAAAACTCGCAGTCAAGACCACGGTCAAAGGCCGTTGCAATCTTTGTTTCAAAACCGCGATTGACGAACGAATAGGAACCGAATCCGACGATCTCGTCACACACTCGCACACACTTGCCGCACAACACACAGCGATTCATGTTGCGTTCAATTAACGGATTAACCTCATCAGTCGGCAGATCAAACTTTTCACCCTGGAAGCGATTAGTGACGACTTCGTATTCGTAGGTCAGATCCTGCAAATCACATTCACCGGCTTTATCACAGACCGGGCATTCAATAACGTGATTAACCAGCAGGAACTCCAGTACGGTCTTGCGCACTTTGCGAATTTCGGCGGAGTTGGTCGTAACAACCATGCCTTCAGTGACAGGCGTTGTACAAGAAGGAATCAAGCGTCCCTTCATCTGCTCAACTTCGACCAGACAAACCCGACAAGCACCGTAAGGTAAAAGTTTCTTAGCGTAGCAGAGCACCGGGATGTTAATGCCAGCCTCTTTGGCGGCATCGTAAATCGTTGCCGTCCTGGCTACCGTGACCTGCTTGCCGTCAATCGTAAGTGTGACCATTGTGACCTCTTATCTCAATCAGTCGTAACTTGGTAAGTTATTCGATTGCCATGAAACGACAGGCGTCATAACAGGACGTACATTCCGTACACTTGTCGGCATCGATATACGCAGCCTGACCCTTTTCCCATCTAATGGCATTCACCGGACAAACCTTCGGGCAAACTCCGCACTTTTTGCACTTCTCTTCAACAACCCTGAAGTGAAGCAGATGTCTGCACGAATGGGAGGGACACTCTTTGTCCCTGATGTGCGTCTCATACTCGTTTCGGAAATAGCGCAATGTTGACAAAACCGGATTCGGTGCCGTCTGGCCAAGACCACAGAGTGAACTCTTCTTGATGTCGTATGCCATATCCTCAAGAAGTTCAAGATCGCCCTCGCGTCCTCTGCCCTGAGTGATCCGCTCCAGAATTTCGAGCATGATCTTCAGTCCAATCCGGCAGGGAATACATTTTCCGCACGATTCAGCCCGGGTAAAGTTGAGGAAGAAACGTGCAATATCGACCATGCAGGTGGTTTCGTCCATCACAACCAGACCACCGGAACCCATCATTGCGCCGGCTTTGATCAAGGAGTCGTAGTCAACCTCTGCACCCAACGCCTCGGTCGGAAGGCACCCACCTGATGGACCGCCCGCCTGTACCGCCTTGAATTTACGGTTATTGAGAATACCGCCGCAGACGTCATAGATAACTTGTTTCATCGTCGTCCCGGCCGGAACCTCTACCAGACCGGTATGTTTAACCTTGCCGGTCAAGGCGAAGATCTTGGTTCCCTTGGTCCCTTCGGTGCCGATCGAGCTGTACCAGTCCGCGCCGTTGTAAAAGATGTAGGAAACGTTGGCAAACGTCTCAACGTTGTTGATATTGGTCGGTTTACCCCACAACCCCTTGACTGCCGGGAATGGTGGACGGGGACGGGACATGCCACGATGACCTTCGATTGAAGCCATCAACGCCGTCTCTTCACCACACACGAAAGCACCGGCACCCGCCTTGATCCGCATATCAAGATCGAATCCAAGCCCCATGCAATTCTTGCCGAGGTAGCCTTTCTCATAACAGGTATCGATCGCCATCTGCAATCGTTTGATCGCCAGCGGATACTCGGCACGCACATAGACATAGGCAAATTTGCAGCCGATGGCATAGGCACCGATCATCATCCCTTCGATCAGACCATAGGGGTCACCTTCAAGGACCGATCGATCCATAAACGCGCCTGGATCCCCTTCGTCGGCGTTGCAAATCAGGTATTTTTCTTCACCCGGCGTAGCCTTGCAGAATGACCATTTGACGCCGGTAGGGAAACCACCCCCCCCTCGACCACGCAGGCCGGAGCGCTTAACTTCTTCAATGACCTCAGACGGGGCCATCGTCACGGCTTTTCTGATGCCGGTGAACCCGCGGTGCGCAATAAAGTCATCCAGACTCTCGGCATTGATTGTTCCACAGCGTGAGAAGATAATGCGCTGTTGCTTTTCAAGAAAACTGGCGTAATAGGGTCCTGCGACACTTTTTTCAACCGGCGAATTCGCAATGACATGCTCGGCAACGATTTGCGGCACAAGTTCGGGTGTCACAAAATCGTAGGTCACGCCCTCTGCACCCGGCATCACAATATCAACCAGCACATCGTTGGCGCACAGCCCCCGGCAACCGGTGCCGACAACTTCGCAACGTTTGCCAACCTTGGCTTCGACACCCTGCTTGGCAAATTCCGCCTCAAAGGCATCGGCAACCGCCGCCGCACCGGAAGCGAGGCCACCGGTACCCTGACAGATCAGAACTTTGATTTTTTCAGCTTGTTCGGCCATATGAACAAATCCCCGAGTCGTCTTGGGTTACTTCGTAACAGTTGAACTATCCCATTGCCTGATACTTTTCAATGACTTCGTCCACCTTCTGGACCGTCAATGAACCGTAGGTCGCGTCGTTCACCATGATTACCGGTGCCATCCCACAGGCGCCTATGCAGGCCACGTATTCTGCGGTAAATTTGAGGTCTTCGGTGGTCTCGGCATGAACCACGCCGAGGCGATCCTTGACCGTATCTGCAATCCGCGCTGCGCCCTTAACGTGGCACGCCGTCCCCATACAGACGCGGATAATATATTTACCTCGCGGCTGCAGATGAAACTGGGCGTAAAACGTCAACACACCGTAAATCTGGCTGGAGTAAACATTCAATCGCTCAGCAGTTAAATGTACGGTCGGTTCGGGAATATAGCCGTAAAATTCCTGAATTTCCTGTAAGGCGGGCATCAACGCACCATGCATATCGACGTACTTGTCGAGAATCGCATTTGCACCGGTCAGATCGACAACCTGCTCTTTTACTTGTTCAGCGGCTTCAGTCATGAAGATACCTCTTCCATTCCGTCAGCGGTTAACGATCTATCTCGCCGAGAACGATGTCGAGCGTACCGATAACGGCGACAACGTCAGCGATCAATGATCCTTCACACATCTTCGGTAACGCCTGCAAATTGATAAATGAGGCCGGACGAATTTTCATCCGGTAGGGGCGGGGGCTGCCGTCAGAGACCAGGTAAAAACCAACTTCACCCTTAGGATTTTCAACCCCCTGATAGATTTCACCGACTTCCGGCTTAAATCCCTCACTAATAATCTTGAAATGGTGAATCAGCCCTTCAATGGAGTTCACCACGTCTTTTTTCGGCGGCAGACAGATCTTCGGGCAATCGGCCAGAATCGGCCCGGGCTTCAGTTTGTCAAGCCCCTGCAGAATGATCTTGCACGATTCGCGCATCTCTTTGAGGCGCACATGGTAGCGTGCCCATGTGTCGCAACCATCGTCCACAATGACATTAAAATCGTAGCCTTCGTAACCGCTGTAAGGGTTGTCGCGACGCAGATCCCAGTCAACGCCGGAGCCGCGCAATGACGGCCCGGTGACACCGAGATCAATGGCATCCTCGGCACTGATCACACCGACGCCCTGAATCCGTTTTTGCCAAATCCGGTTCCCGGTCAACAGCCCTTCATAGGTAGCGATATGTCCCGGCATGGAATCGACAAAATCACGTATTTCCTGTTCCAGCCCATCGGGGAGATCGGCGGAGAGTCCGCCGACGCGAAAATAGTTGGACGTCATCCGCGCTCCGGAGAGCTTCTCATAGATATCCATAATATGCTCCCGCTCGCGGAAGCAATAGATGAACACCGTCATTGCACCGATGTCGAGGGCGTGACAAGCCAGCCAGACCAGGTGACTCTTGATCCGGGTCAGTTCGGCCATGATGACGCGGACCACATTGGCACGTTCGGGGATCTGTTCCGTAATCCCCAGCAGCTTTTCAACGGCCAGGACATAGCCCAGATTGTTATGCATCGGCGCCAGATAGTCGAGACGATCGGTCAGCGGCAGCACCTGATGATAGGTGCGATGCTCGGACAGCTTCTCAATCCCCCGGTGAAGGAAACCGATGTGCGGAACTGCTTTAACGACAGTTTCGCCGTCCAGTTCAAGAACCAGGCGCAGAACCCCGTGTGTTGACGGGTGCTGCGGCCCCATATTGATAGTCATAGTTTCGGTGTTTGCCATTGTCTGCCTCTTCTATCGGAAACGATAATTGTCGGAACCGAAACTCACGAAACCCGGCCCTGATACGGTTCACGATCGGGCCCCTGCACGGGATAATCCTTGCGCAACGGGTGCCCTTCCCAGTCGTCCGGCAGCAGAATGCGACGCAGATCAGGGTGGTTATTAAAACCAATCCCCATCAGGTCCCAACACTCACGCTCAAGCCAGTTTGCGGTGCTCCAGACTCCGCTCACGGTGTCGATGGTCGCATCGCCCTCCTCGACCGGTGCCTTAATTCGCAGCCGATCCTTGGTGGAGATGTTGTACATATTGTAAACAACCTGAAAGCGCGGTGTCTGGCCAAGGTAATCAACTCCACACAGGTCGGACAGCAGATTGTAGCCAAGCTCGCTCTTCAGAAACGCACAGATCGCAACGATGTCCTCTTTCTTGACAGTCACCGTCGTTTCACCGCGAAACTCTTTGACCTCCAGCACTTCGGTGGAGAATTTACCTTGCAGTTTGGCAACTGCTACATGTTCACTCATATCGATTAACCCCGTCGTATTCCTGATTAGACGCCGTCGATCCGGTCACCAATACCGATCACCGCACCGAACGAATTCCGTTCCGCCATGATCTTCTCTTGCAGCTTCATAAAGCCGTAGAGCAAACCCTCGGGGCGCGGCGGGCAACCGGGGATATAAACATCGACCGGCAATCCCTCATCAATCCCCTGGACTGTACTGTAAGTGTCGAAAATTCCTCCCGAACAGGCACAGGCGCCCATCGCGATAACATAACGGGGTTCCGGCATCTGCTCGTACACCGTCTGAATAACCGGCAGCATCTTCTTGGTAACCGTCCCGGCGATCACAATCAGGTCCGATTGCCGCGGCGAGGCGCGGAACAGGATACCAAAACGGTCAAGGTCAAAACGGGCGGCGCCGGTGGCCATCATTTCGATGGCACAACAGGCCAGACCGAAGGTCATCGGCCACAGCGAACGAGAGCGCGACCAGTTGACCAGCTTATCCAGCGACGTCGTGATGACGTTGTTGCCCAGAGTCTCCTCTATTCCCATTCCAGTGCTCCTTTTTTCCAGACGTAAATATAACCGACCAGCAAAATCGCGATGAAGACGCCCATCTCTACGAAACCGAAGAGACCCAACCGCTTGAACATGACCGCCCAGGGGTAGAGAAAGACCGCCTCAATATCGAACAGAATGAAGAGCATGGCGATGATGTAAAACTTGATGGAAAACCGTTCACGTGCGCTTCCGACCGGTGGCATCCCGCACTCGTACGGAGCCAGCTTGATGGCGGTCGGCTTCTTCTGCCCAATCAGTCGTGAAAGAACAACGACGATAACCCCGAAGCCTATCGCGACCAGGATCAGAAAGAGTATCGGCAGGTAACTTTCAAGCATGGAAAAAGCTCCTCTCGGCAGTTCATATAGGATGTTTCGTCTGACATTATCTGACGAGCTCTCTTGTGCTCGTTCGGCGGTGCAAGTTAAGACAAATTAAGCCCCTTGTCAAGGAAAAAATACAGTATACAGTATGCAATTTTTTCAGTTCTAACTAATTGTTAACAGGTAGTTATTCATCAAAATAGGGGACAAAGAAAGTCAGCTATAGGTGCGCAACAGAAGAACCGGGAAAGGCGCTGAAGCGGCAGGTGGGCAGGTTATTTTTGTCGTGACTCAAAGCGATTCATCGCGGCCAGCAACAGACCCAGGGTGATAAAAGCGCCAGGTGGCAGGATCATTAACAACAGGGGCTGATAACCCTCCCCGAAAAGGGCGACACCGAGCAACGTGCCGGAACCAAAAATTTCTCGCACTGCGCCAAGCAAAAACAGGGCCAGAGTAAAACCTGTGCCCATCCCGAGGCCGTCAAAAAAAGCCCTACGGAAGGTGTTTTTCGACGCAAAGGCTTCTGCCCGGCCAAGGATCAGGCAATTGACCACGATCAGCGGAATAAAGATGCCCAGCGCCTGATACAGGCTGTAAAGATAGGCTTCCATACACAACTGGACGACGGTTACAAACGACGCGATAATGACAATGAAAGCCGGAATCCGGACTTGCGGCGGGATCACCTTGCGCAACAGCGAAACGACGCTGTTGGAGCAGAGCAACACAAATGTCGTCGCCAGCCCCATACCGAGGCCATTCTCGGCACTGGTGGTGACCGCCAGAGTCGGACACAGACCGAGGAGCAGCTTGAATACCGCATTTTCTCGCCACAACCCTTTGCTGAACTCTTGCAGCACACTCATTCTCCCCCTCCTGTCGGCGGAGTTTCCGGTGGTTCTGGCACCGTGATCGCGGCGCTGTTCCGGTGATAAAATTCCAGCGCCTTGCGCACCGCACCGACGACCGCCCGGGGGGAAATTGTCGCACCGGTAATCTGATCAAACGCCCCGCCGTCCTTTTTCACCCGCCAATCAGCATTGTCGAGCGACTTGTCATGAAATTGCTGTTTGAACGGTTGCTGGGTGATCTTGTCGCCCAATCCCGGAGTTTCCATATGGGAGAGGATCTCGATGCCCTGAACCGTTCCGTCCGGGGTGATCCCGACCATGATGTCGATATTGCCGCTATAGCCATCGGGGGCGGTTACACTGCAGGCGATGCCGACCAGCTTGCCGCCGTTGCGCGCGCGGAAGAAGGTTTGCCTGAGTTCCCGTCCACGCTTGTCACGACCACGGCCAAGGACCACGGTGTCGTTATCAGGTTGGTTATCGAATGCGGGTAACACCGCCTGTAGCGCACGCAACATCACCAGACGCCGCTGTGCCGCGATCGGTTCGCGCGTTGCCACCTCGACCAACGACAATACGGCACCGGCAATGCATGCAATCAGGGTCAAGGTGCAGACCAGCCGGAGAATTTCTCTCATCGCCCCCCCTCCCCGACCGCACCAAACTTGCGCGGTGGCGTGTAGCGATCAATCAACGGCGTCGCCGCATTCATCAGCAGAATCGCGAACGACACACCTTCCGGATAGCCACCGAAGAGTCGGATCAGGACCGTGATCAACCCGCAGCCGAACCCGAAGATGATCATCCCCGTAGAGGATACCGGCGAAGTCACCATGTCGGTTGCCATGAAAAAGGCACCGAGCAGCAAGCCGCCGGTCAACAAATGCAGCAACGGATCGGGATAACGCGTCGGATCGACGAGCCAGAAGATGCCGGTCAGCACCGCCACCGTAACAACAAAAGTCAGGGGGATATGCCAGGTGATGATACGCCGCCAGAAGAGATAAGCCGCGCCAATCAGTACGGCGACGGCGGAAACCTCGCCAAGACACCCGGCCATGTTGCCGGTCAGATAGTTGAGATAGTCTGCCGACTGCACAGCAGGCAGCTTACCGGTGAGCATCACGGCGGTTTTCCATTCGCCAAGGGGCGTTGCCATGGTCACCGCGTCCACCCCCGAAGCCGAACTCAGCGGAGCGGTCCAGCTGGTCATCTGGATCGGAAAAGAGATCAGCAGCACCACCCGCGCCACCAATGCCGGGTTGAACAGGTTGTACCCGAGACCGCCGTAAACCTGCTTGCCGATAACAATGGCCACCCCGCCGCCGAGCACTGCCAGCCACCAGGGTGCAGCGGCGGGCAGATTAAGCGCCAGCAAAAGACCGGTCAACACCGCACTGCCGTCAGCCAGGGGGGTCTGCGCCCGCCCCTGCAATTTGAGACACGCCGCTTCGGCAACCAGACAGGAAGCAACGCACAGCAGCAAGGTGGTCAATGCGGCAAGCCCGAAAAACCACACCGCCGTCAGACAGGCAGGGAGCAATGCGTAAATCACGTCGCGCATCACCTTGTCGGTAGTTGCGCCGGAATGCATATGGGGCGAGGAGGAGAGATAGTATTGTTCTGTCATGTCAGGACAATCTCCGTTTGGCCAGAATCGCCCCTTTGACCTGACGAATCGACTGCACCAGCGGGATGCGGGCAGGACAACTATAGGCACAGCAGCCACATTCGATGCAGTCAAGGGCGTTGAACCGTTCCGCCTCGGCAATCATGTCGCGGCGTGCGTAGGCCGAGATCGTCGTCGGCAGCAAGCGTGCCGGGCAGACACTTACACAGCGTGCGCAACGGATACAGGGGCCTTCCGACCGCGTCGCTACCGCATTTTTGCCGAGCAGCAACAGCCCGGAGGTCCCCCGGATGGCGGGTACATCAAGAGACAACTGGGTCTGCCCCATCATCGGCCCTCCCATAATCACCTTGACCACCTCTTCACGCAGTCCACCACACTCGGCGACCAGATGACGTAACGAAGTACCGATGCGGATGCGCAGATTCTTCGGTTCAACCAGCGCCGGACCAGTAATCGTCGCGATCCGCTCAACCAGCGGGCGACCGTGAATAATGGCATCGGCCACCGCCGCCGCAGTGCCGACATTCTGTACCACCACCCCGACATCCATCGGCAAACCGCCGGAAGGCGTCTGACGCCCGGTTACCGCAAGGATCAATTGCTTTTCCGCCCCCTGCGGATACATCACCTTGAGCGCAATCACCTCAATGTCGCGCCGCACGCAGGCGTCGCGCATCACCGCAATCGCGTCCGGCTTGTTTTCCTCGATGCCGATACAGACCCGTTCGACCCCGAGAATCCGCCGCAGAATATCGATCCCGGCAAGAACCCGGCCCGTCTCCTCAAGCATCAGACGGTGATCAGCGGTGAGGTACGGTTCGCATTCAACGCCGTTGAGAATCAGGGTGTCGATTTTTTTCCCGCCCGGCGGCGACAATTTAACATGCGTGGGAAAAGTCGCTCCCCCCAGACCGACTACTCCGGCATTGCATACCATATCGCGCAAGCGACTCGGCGGCAGCGTTAACGGATTGACCAGCAACGGATTCATCCCGCCCTCAAGACCGTCGGGCCAGGCGTCACGGCCATCCGGTTTGATCACAATCGCCAGCAACGGACGTCCCATGGGGTGCAGACGCGGCTCGACCGCCGTCACCACCCCGGAACTTGACGCGTGAATCGGCACCGAAACGAATCCGCGGGGCTGCGCGATGAGCTGCCCCTTGGCCACCGTGTCACCGATCACCACGCACGGCTCGGCAGGGGCACCGATATGTTGCGCCAGCGGGATGACCAGCTCGTCCGGCAGTGAACACTGTTCAATCGCCCTGGCAGCAGTCGATTTATGTTCCGGCGGATGCAGCCCGCCCGAAAAACGTTTTATCTTCATCTCTTCAGTTTCATCTCGAGAGCACTTCAGGCCGCCTGCGGAGCAGGTTTCTCGTCGGGCACGGGGGCTGGCGGCGGATTGTCATCGCGGATACAATGGGTCGGACACTTTTCAATGGCCACTTCGACACCGGCGGTCGGCTTGACCGCATGGCGATAATCGACACGGGCCAGAAAATCTTCGATCACGTAAGCTTCCGGTGCCACTTTTTTACACAGCTGACAAGCGATACACCCCACCTGACAATACTGACGCACCAGCGCGCCTTTGTCATGGCTGTTGCAAAGCACGTGCACGGAGACTGAGCGGGGCGTCATCTTGATCACCTGTCGCGGACAGGGCTCAACGCATTTACGACAACCGACGCACTTGTCGCGATCAATCACCGCCAGGTGCTGATCGGTCATGGTAATCGCCCCGAAGGGGCAGATCGCCGCGCAGGTCCCCAGCCCCAGGCAGCCGCCGGGGCAGGTCTTCGGCCCGTCGGCAAGCTTCTGCGCGGCGCGGCAATCGCTGATACCGAGGTAACGGTATTTTTCGGTCGCCCGCTGCTGATCCCCCTGACAAATCACCACGGCCACCTGCGGATCAACCGCAATCGCCGCGACGCCGATAATTCTGGCAATTCTGGCCACCGTCTCGGGCCCGCCGGGGGGGCACAACTCCGGGGCGACAGCTCCGGAGGCAACCGCCCTGGCGTAACCACCACAGCCGGGAAAACCGCAGGCGCCGCAGTTGGCGCCGGGCAGTACTTCAAGAATCGCGGCCTCACGCGCATCGACTTCGACAGCAAATTTCCGCGCTGCAAAACCCAGGGCAAGCGCCGCGAAAAAGCCGACACCACCCAGACTTAAAATCGCTTCAAGCATCGTTAATCACACTCTTCACCGGCAATTTATCCCTTCACCATGCCGGCAAACCCCATGAACGCCAGTGACAGCAACCCTGCGGTCACCATGGCAATCGCCGTCCCCCGAAAGCTACGCGGCACCGGGCACAGATCAATCCGCTCGCGCAGTCCGGCAAAGAGAACCATCGCCAAAGTAAACCCGGCCGCCGCGCCGATGGCAAAAAAAACCCCTTCAAGAAAGGTGTACTCTTTTTGAATATTCAACACGGCCAGGCCGAGCACCGCACAGTTGGTGGTAATTAACGGCAGGAAAATACCAAGAGACTGGTAGAGGACCGGACTGACTTTCTGAATCACCATTTCGACCAGCTGCACCAGCGCGGCAATCACCAGAATAAAAACGATGGTCTGCAAATATTCAATACCGAGCGGCTGGAGAATAAAATAGTGCAGAAACCAGGTCACCACCGTCGCAACAGTCATGACGAAAGCAACCGCCATCCCCATGCCAACCGCCGTCTCAACCTTCTTCGACACCCCCATGAACGGGCAAATACCGAGAAAACGGGCAAGGACAAAGTTGTTAACGAAAATCGCGCTGATCAATATAAGCACAAGTTCTGTCATCTTACCGCCACATTGCTTTTTGGGTCAGAGAATAAAAAAAGACCGTTAAATTGGTCTGACCATAACTATATAACGACAGATGATTGACGTGTCAATGAAAAAATATTTAATCTGACTGAAGAATAAAATGGCGTTTCCCTTAATGCGTATCGCCAGCACCGTACAGACATTACCCCAGGCGCAGCAGAAAAACCCCTGCCAAAACCAGCAGACCGGCGATAAAGCGAATACGACCGAACGATTCGCCAAGAAAATAGACACCGAGCAGGATGCCGAAGAGCAAACTGACCTGCCTTGCCGGAACGGCATAGCTGAGCGGGGTGATCGTCAGGGCATAGCGAAAGGTCAGAAAAGACCCCATCATCACCGGTCCGGAGAGGAGGATGAGCGGGCGACTGCACTGCCACTCCGCCAGCACACGCCCCCGATAGCGCGAACGCAGCAGATTGAGGGACATAAACAGGAGCATCGCCATCACGAGCAGATAAGTAAAATAAAAAGGGGGGTACGAAAGCACCCCGCGCTTGTCAAAAACGGCACCGATCGAGTAGACAAAACCAGCGGCCAGCGCCGCTTGCACCGTGGGGTTGCGCAGATTACGCAATGGACGCAGCGCATCATCGAGAGACGGGCGTCGCAACTGAACACTGTAGACACCGACGAGAATCAGGAAGATCCCGCCAAGACCAACAACGGACAGCTCCTCACCCAGCAGCAACACCCCCCACATCGGCACGTAGGCGGTCGCCGTCTGGGCCAGCGGATAGGTCATCGACAGATCGCCATCACGGTAGGCCCGCCCGGTAAGCAGATGATAAAGCACAAAACAACCACCCCCCCCGGCACTCAGGACGAGAATCTGCGGGGTCAGTGGCGGAAACGGCGCAGGCAGGCTCCAAACCAGAAGATTCAACATGCCGCCGGAAGCGATAAACATCCACCAGATAAAAACGGTCTTGTCACGGCTGCACTTGACCAGCAGATTCCAGAGGGCGTGCATCAGGGCGGAGGACAGAATCAAAATGAAAGCCAGGGTACTCATGCGGGAATTCTAGCCCAGACAAAAATATTTAGCGAGAATAAAACTTGTTGCTGAAATTCCTGCCCGATAATCGCCGTCCCCCCTCTCCCGGCTTGACATGTCCCGTCGGCAACGGTAAAACCGTGCAATCCAATGACACTATCTGCGTTATTGAACGCATTCATCAAAGAGGAAAGACCATGGCGGACGACAAGAAAATCATTTATTCGATGATGCGGGTGAGCAAGAGCTACGACAAAAAACCGGTCATCAAGGACATCTCGCTCTCCTATTTTTACGGCGCGAAAATCGGCGTGCTGGGACTCAACGGCTCGGGCAAGAGTTCGCTGCTGCGTATCATGGCCGGGATTGACAAGGAATTCAACGGCGAAGCGGTGCTTTCCCCCGGTTACAGCGTCGGCTATCTGGAACAGGAACCACTGCTTGACTGTAACAAAACGGTGCGTGAAGTGGTCGAGGAAGGGGTGCAGGAAACGGTCGACCTGCTCAAGGAGTTTGAAGACATCAACGCCGCCTTCGCCGAGCCGGACGCGGATATGGAAAAGCTGTGCGACCGCCAGGCCAAAGTGCAGGACAGACTCGACGCACTTGACGCCTGGGAACTCGATTCCCGCCTGGAGCTGGCCATGGACGCCCTGCGCTGCCCCCCCGGCGACGCCCAGGTCACAATCCTCTCCGGGGGGGAGAAACGCCGCGTGGCGTTGTGTCGGCTGCTGTTGCAAAAACCGGACATTCTCCTCCTCGACGAACCGACCAATCACCTCGATGCCGAGTCGGTCGCCTGGCTCGAACAACACCTGCAACGCTACGCGGGGACGATCATCGCCGTGACTCACGACCGCTATTTTCTCGACAATGTCGCGGGGTGGATTCTGGAGCTTGATCGTGGCGAAGGGATCCCCTGGAAAGGAAACTATTCGAGCTGGCTGGAACAAAAGCAAGACCGGATGCGCAAAGAGGATAAAGCTGAAAGCGGTCGGCAGAAGACACTGGAACGTGAGCTGGAATGGATTCGCATGTCCCCGAAGGGGCGCCACGCCAAAAGTCAGGCGCGGATCACCGCCTACGAAAAGTTGCTGGAGCAGGACGCCCGCCAGCGGGAAAAAGATCTGGAGCTCTTCATCCCGGCGGGGCCGCGGCTCGGCAATGTCGTCATCGAAGCTGATCAGGTCAGCAAGGCCTTTGGCGACAAACTGCTGGTCGAGGGGATGAACTTTTCCCTGCCACCGGGCGGGCTGGTCGGGGTTATCGGCCCCAACGGCGCGGGGAAATCGACCCTCTTCAAAATGATCGTCGGCGAGGAGCAGGCGGATGCCGGCACCTTTAAAATTGGCGATACGGTCAAGCTGGCCTACGTTGACCAGAGCCGGGCGCTTGATCCCGACAAGACCATCTGGGAAGAGATCAGCGGCGGCAACGACCAGCTCGACTTCGGTGGCCAGCTGGTCAACTCACGCGCCTACGTCGGCCGTTTCAACTTCTCCGGAGCCGACCAGCAGCGCAAGGTCGGAGTCCTCTCCGGCGGACAGCGCAACCGCGTCCATCTGGCCAAGATGCTCAAGGAAGGAGCCAACGTCATCCTCCTTGATGAGCCGACCAACGACCTCGATATCAACACCATGCGGGCGCTCGAAGAAGCACTCGAAAATTTCGGCGGCTGCGCCGTCGTCATCAGCCACGACCGCTGGTTTCTTGACCGCATCGCCACCCACATTCTGGCCTTTGAGGGGGACAGCAAGGTGGTCTTTTTCGAGGGGAACTGGAGCGCATACGAAGAGGATCGCAAAAAGCGTCTCGGGGCAGAGGCAGAGCGTCCCCACCGGATCAAATACCGCCAGCTGACCCGCCAGTGAGAACTCCCCGTCGGGAGACGCGACGCGGCGCTGGACATGAACGCGCAACAGATTAAAATTTGATGCACTTGCAAAAAAGAATGAGCTGGCTAAGCAAAAATTCGTCCTCCAGGGCTTGGTGGTTTTTCAGCGGCGAAGGCCTGCATCAGGCAGGTCGAGGTCCTGAAAAACCAGCGTAACGCGGTTGGCCGCACTTTTTGCGACGCCATCAAAGTTTTTCACAACCACTCAAGAGGTAGAGCAGATGAACAACATCCGCGATGAAGTCAAGGAGCTGGGGATTGGCTTCAAGGTTCGAGGTATGCGTCAGGAGCGGCGGATGACCTTGCAGGACATGGCCGAGGCCTCCGGGCTCTCCAAACCGTTGCTGTCGCAGATCGAAAATGAACAGGTCATCCCCCCGCTGGCGACGCTGCTGCGCATCGCCAAAGCGTTTAACGTGCCGTTGCAAACATTCTTTCAGGAAGCCGACGTAACCCAAAAATGTATTCTGGTGCGGGCTGAGGAACGGCGCAAAAAAAACCGGCGGCTGGTCAACGCTGCCGCGCCACCACCGTACAGCTACCACTCCCTCGCCTATGGCAAGATGCATCGCCACATGGAACCGTTTCTGGTTGAATTCGAAGTTCAGGAATGGGATGACGAATTGCTGGTCAGCCACGAAGGCGAGGAATTCCTCTTTGTCCTCGAAGGGGAGATTGAGCTGCGCTACGGTGATCAAACCATGATGATGGGTCCAGGTGACTCGGTGTATTACGATTCAACCGAACCCCACGGTTACGTTGTTAAGGGACCGACGCGACCGCGGGCGGTGGCGGTACTTTACTCGCGTTGAAATTTGATGCATACTTGACATTCACCACGAAGTTTTTAAGCTGATGACACATGCTTGCCAACCGTGTCCCAGTGTACAATCTGTACCGCTTTGAATATTGAGAGGAGGTTCTCCATGGCAAAGATAGGTGTTGTCCTTTCCGGTTGCGGGGTTTACGACGGCAGTGAAATCCACGAAGCGGTCATCACCCTGCTGGCAATCGACCGGGCCGGAGCAGAGGCGGTCTGCATGGCCCCTGATATCGCGCAGCTGCACGTCGTCAATCACCTCAGCGGCGAACCGGTCGCGGGGGAAAGCCGCAATGTTCTGGTCGAATCCGCACGGATTGCGCGCGGCAAGATCAAAAACATGGCCGATGTCACGATCAACGATTTTGATGCACTCATCTTCCCCGGTGGTTTCGGCGCAGCGAAGAATCTCTGTGACTTCGCCGTCAACGGTACCGACTGCACCGTGAACCCGGAAGTCGAACGACTGGTCAAGGCGACGCTTGCCGCCCGCAAACCGCTCGCGGCAGTCTGTATTGCTCCGGCGCTGATCGCCCGGATTGTCGGCGACCAGACCCAGCTGACGATCGGCACCGACGCCGATACCGGCAGCGCAATCGACACCATGGGGGGCAGACACGTTAACTGCCCGGTACGTGAATTCGTCATCGACAGGGAACACAAAATCGTCTCGACCCCGGCCTACATGCTCGCGGGCCGGATCAGTGAAGCAGCGGACGGCATCGAAAAAACGGTGCGGGCGCTGATCAACCTGCTTTAAACAAAGGAGAACCGACTATGGCAAAGTACCGGTGTGTTATTTGCGACTACATTTACGACCCGGAAGAAGGGGATTCAACCGGCGGCATTGCTCCCGGCACGGCGTTTGCCGACCTCCCCGATGACTGGGTTTGCCCGCTGTGCGGCGCAGACAAGAGTAACTTCGAAGAAATCTGAACTACGTTGGGCCGGCCCCGCCCAGGGGTCGGCCCAACGTAAAACCTGTCCCACAACCATTCCGGAACAACCCGACATGAAAAGCGCACCAGCATGACGCAACGCAAGCCGGACTGGCTCAAGGTCCGTTTCCCGACTGGGCCGAACTACACCCGTATCGACCGCTACCACCGGGAGCAGGGGTTGCACTCGGTCTGCCGCAGTGCCGCCTGTCCCAATCAGGGGGAATGCTGGAGCGCGGGGACCGCCACGTTCATGATTCTCGGCGACCGCTGCACCCGCAACTGTGCGTTTTGCAATGTCGTCGGCGGCACCCCCGCCCCACCCGACCCGCACGAACCGGAAAAGGTCGCCACGGCCATCGCCGAATTGGCGCTGCGCCATGCCGTGATCACGGCGGTGACCCGCGATGATCTCAACGACGGCGGAGCGACGCACTTTGCGGCGGTGGTCCGCGCCATTCGCCACCATGCGTCAGGCTGTACTGTCGAGCTGTTGATTTCCGATCTCGGTGGCGATCACGCCGCCCTCGCAACAATTCTGCATGCCGCCCCGGACATCCTCGGACACAATCTGGAAACCGTGCCCCGGCTCTATCCCCGCGCCCGCCAGGGAGCCGCGTACAGCCGTTCGCTTAACCTGCTGACGGCGGTCACGGCAAGCGCCCCGCAGCTGCCGACCAAATCCGGGTTGATGCTGGGAATGGGTGAAACCGCAGATGAACTGAAGGGGGTCTTTGCCGATCTGCTGACCGCCGGTTGCGACCGCCTGACCCTCGGTCAATACCTGGCCCCCACCCGCCACCACCTGCCCGTCGAACGCTATCTCCCGCCGGAAGAATTTGCCGCGCTGCGCGCGACCGCCTTGCACCTTGGCTTTCGCCATGTGGAGGCCGGGCCACTGGTCCGTTCTTCCTACCATGCCGAGCATCAGGCGGTGACCGCCGCCGGAAGCGTGCACCAGGATCTGTCCGCCGAATGATTGATGTGCGCGACCAATCTTTCGCCAGCAAGCAGTTTATCCTTGGAAATTCGGCCAGAAAGTTGAATAATGTCGCAGTATTGTCATAACCGGACCAGCCAGGATAATGACTCTGATCAGGATGCCCTTTATGAGTAGTGATCTTTCGATTGAACGTCAGCAAATGATCGGCGATTTTTTGCAGGAAAGCCGTGAATTTATCGTTGCGACGCAGGATGTTCTTAAATCCTTCGCCAAAAAAAATTACCAGGCCAAAGAAACCGACCTGCGCAGCATCCAGCAAACGACTCATGCAATCAAACTCGGGGCGCGTTTTCTGGAATTAAAACAACTGGCCATCGTTGCCGAAGCTGCCGATCTGCTGGTTGATCGGCTCCGCACCGGCAAAGAAGCAGCAAGCAGCGCCCGCTTAAAGCTTTTTCGCCGCGCCTTCACCTTCTTTACTGACGCCTTTGCTACCATTGCTGCAAGCGGCGACGATCAGCCCCTCGAAGGTGCCGCCGAAACCCTGCGCAGCGCACTTAACGCCGCCATCACCCTGGAGGAAGAGCTCCCTGCGGGGATCCCCACCGCAGCGGCAGTGAACGCCAATTTCAACCCGTTCAATACGCCGGAGCTGGTCGAAAAATTTGTCGGCGAAGGGGATGAGCTGTTGCAAAATGCCGAACTGGGTCTGCTCCGCTGGGAGACCTCCCCGGAGGATGAGGAAAACCTGGGAGCGCTCTTCCGTGATATTCACAGTTTTAAGGGGAACAGCGGTTTCCTCGGTTTCAGCGATCTGGAAAAACTTTCTCACCAGATGGAAGCAGTGCTGGAAATCGCCAAAAGCGGTCGCGACCTGAGTGAGTTTAAAGCCGCAAACATCCTCCTTGGCTCCCTTGACATCATGCGCGCCGCCCTCGCTGACATCGCCCAACAGGGGTCCGGTCACGTTGCGGACCTCGAAGTTCACCTGATGACCCTGCTTGACCTGCTCGAACGGATTGACGCAGACGCCCCGAACGCCGCGCCACTGCGTCTTGCGACAGCCGGCGCGACTGACACGGAGCAGTCCAGAACGATCAAACGTCAGGACATTCGGGTTGATCTTTCCAAGCTCGACCAGTTGATCAACCTCATCGGGGAGCTGGTGATTGCCGAAAACATGCTCGTTCACAGCCCGGAACTGGCGGGGCTGGAGCTGGAACAGTTCCATCGTGCCAGTCGGCAGATGAATAAAATTGTGCGCGACCTGCAGGAGGTTGCGATGACGATCCGCATGGTTCCGATCTCCGGACTCTTTCGCAGGTTGTTGCGCCTGGTCCACGATCTGTCGATCAAGTCAGGGAAAAAAGTTGACCTGACGCTCACCGGAGCAGACACCGAAGTCGACAAGACGGTCGCCGAACTGATGACTGACCCGTTGGTCCATCTGATTCGCAACGCGCTCGACCACGGTATCGAACCTCCCGCCGAGCGCAAAACCAGCGGCAAGCCGGACACAGGCACGCTGCAACTCTCCGCCCGCCACGAAGAAGGGGAAATCTGGATCGTCCTCGAAGATGACGGACGCGGCCTCAACCGAGAAAAAATCGTTGCCCGCGCAGCGGCCAAAGGGCTGCTCAACAAGAGCGCCGAGGAGATGTCGGACCGGGAAGTCTGGAACATGATCTTTCTGCCGGGATTTTCAACCGCGGAACAGGTCACCGACATCTCCGGACGCGGGGTGGGCATGGATGTCGTCAAAAAGAATATTGAAAAGATCAAAGGCAAGGTCGAACTGACCAGTACCCCCAATCAGGGCACCCGCTTTACCCTGCGGATCCCGCTGACCCTCGGCATTATTGACGGTATGCTTCTGCGCGTGGGCAGTGCCAAATGTATCATCCCGACACTGGCGATCAACCAGGCCTTCAGACCGACCCCGGCGATGATCACTGTCACCCCTGACGGACTTGAGCTGGTGCGCGTCCGCGAACGTTTCTACCCGGTCGTGCGTCTGCACCAGATCCTCGCCAATAGTCCGGAATTTACCGAACTCAGTAGCGGGATTTTATTGACTCTGGAGCATCAGGGGACAACCATTGCGCTGTTTGTGGACGAACTTCTCGGCCAGCAGCAAACGGTGATCAAGGGGCTGTCAGAACAGTTCGAAAACGCCCGCTGGGTCACCGGCTGCACCATCCTCGGTGACGGTGAGGTCTGCCTGATCCTCGATGTCGGGCACCTGGTCGAAACCCACGGCTATGTAAAAATAGCTCAGTCAACACTGACCGCCTGACCACAAGGCAGAACCCGATGACAGAAAAGAAAAGCGTTGGCGACAACGCCCGGGGTGCGTCGCTCACCATAGGGGGCGGTTTTCTGATGTCGATCTCGGATCAGGAGTTCGAAGCGATGCGGGCGTTAATCTATACGCGCTTCGGGATCAATCTCACTGATCAAAAGCGTTCACTGCTGGTTGGCCGCCTCCAGAAGCTGATCCGTTCCCAGGGGTTTACCAACTTCGGGGACTACTACGACCATCTCCTTGCTGACACAACGGAAACATCGCTGAGTCACCTGATCGATCGTATTTCCACCAACCATACTTTTTTTAATCGCGAGAAAGCTCATTTCGACTTTTTTATCGAAACGGCCCTCCCCGAAATTGCGGCGCGCCTCACAGCCCGCAGCGATTATGATCTGCGCATCTGGTGCGCGGGCTGCTCTACCGGTGAAGAGCCGTACATGCTGCTGATGCTGCTGCATGAATACTTTGGCGACCGTTATGCCCAGTGGAGCGCCGGAATCCTCGCCACAGATATCTCTGACAAGGCACTGCAGGTCGCCAAAGCCGGTAGCTACCCTCCGGAGCGGATCGAAACACTGCCGGGGGAATTATGCAAAAAATACTTTACCCGGCAAGCCGACGGCAACTGGCAGGTCAAAGAGGCTCTGCGCAAAGATGCCACCTTTCGCCGTTTCAACCTGATGAACCCCGAATTTCCATTCAAGAAAAGGTTTCAGATTATTTTCTGCCGCAATGTCATGATCTACTTTGATCAGCCCACCCGAGAAACGCTGATTCGTAAATTCCATCAACTGACAGAACCGGATGGCTATCTTTTTGTCGGCCATTCCGAATCGCTCGGGCGCAGCCAGACCCTGTACCACTACCTGCAACCGGCACTTTACCAACGCATGGGCTACTGATGAGCAGAAAAATCCGCGTACTGATCATCGACGATTCGGCACTGGTACGCAACATTCTCGCCCAGGGGCTGGCCTCCGATCCGGGGATTGAAGTCGTCGGCACCGCGACCGATCCTTATCACGCCCGCGACCTGATCATTGCAACCGAGCCCGACGTTTTGACCCTGGATGTCGAGATGCCGCGCATGGATGGCGTCGAGTTCCTGCGCCGCCTGATGCCGCAACACCCCCTGCCGGTGGTGATGGTCAGCGCCCTGACCCAGCACGGAAAGCAAATCACGATTGAGGCGCTCGATGCCGGGGCGGTCGATTTTGTCTCCAAACCCTCGGTGAACGTCGCCTCCGGTCTGCACGGGATGATTGTCGAACTGTGTACCAAAATAAAAATTGCCTCCACCGCCAACGTCTCCCACTGGAAGATGCAGCGCGGCGAACTGGTCCGCCGTCTGGCCGCCGCCCCGGCGACGCGCGCGTTGGCGGAATCAACCGACAAGGTGATTGTGATCGGCGCTTCCACCGGCGGGACCGAGGCGATTCGCCGGGTGATTACCCACTTCCCCGCAGGGATGCCGGGAGTGGTGATTGTGCAGCACATGCCCCCCGGATTCACGACCATGTTTGCACAGCGCCTCAACCAGCTCAGCGCCATGCAGGTGCATGAGGCCGCCGATGGCGATCGCATCATGCCCGGGGTGGCGCTGGTTGCTCCGGGGGGGGTACAGATGCAGATTGTCCGTTCGGGGGGGATTTACCGGGTCGCCTGCGCCGGCGAGGAACGTGTCAATGGCCATTGCCCGTCAGTGAATGTACTGATGCATTCCGCCGCCAAACATGTCGGTGCCAACGCCATCGGCGTGCTGCTCACCGGCATGGGCGCGGACGGGGCATTGGGGCTCAAGGCGATGCGTGACGCGGGGGCGCGGACGCTCGGACAGGATGAGCGAACTTGCGTGGTTTTCGGCATGCCGAAGATGGCTCACGAACTGGGTGCGACAGAAACCTTGCTGTCGATCGATGAGATCGCGCCCGCAATTATCGAACGATTGCGTCGCAAAACGGCGCAGACCGGGGGAAACTGACGCGCAACGCCGCCAGGGTCAGAGGAGATTTCTTTTCTTGAGTTTTTCAATCAGCGTCGTTCGTTTCAGGTTGAGCAGTTGAGCGGCCTCTTTTTTGTTCCCCTCGGTACGGCGCAACGCTTCATTGATCAGCCGCCCCTCAAATTCGGCAACAATCGTATTGAAATCCCACTGCCGCGCATCCAGCACAGTCCCCAGCTCCAGCGACAGTTCCTGCGCTTCAGCACTACCCGGCGTGGCACAAACGTATTTTTTTGGCAGATCAGCCACCTCCACGCGCGCCCCACCGTTCATGATGATCATGCGCTGCACCAGATTTTCCAGTTCGCGCACATTCCCCGGCCAGGGGTAACCGGCCAACGCCGCTACCGCCTCGTCACTGAAGCCAGGGGAAGGCACCTTGCGCCCCCGATTAAAGACCGTGACAAACGTGCTGATCAACACCTGAACGTCACCGGCGCGTTCGCGTAATGGCGGCAGATCGACCGGAACCACGCTGAGCCGGTAATACAGATCTTCGCGGAACTCCCCGGCGGCAACCGCCTGTTCAAGATTCCGGTGGGTTGCAGCAACGACACGCACATCAACCGCAACCGAATTGACGGATCCCACCGGATCAAACTCCCGCTCCTGTAACACGCGGAGCATTTTGGTCTGCAACGCCGGGTGCATATCGCCAATTTCATCAAGGAACAAGATGCCGCCGTTGGCATATTCAAAACGACCGATCTTTGCCTGATTGGCCCCGGTGAAAGCGCCCTTGACATAACCAAAGAGTTCACTTTCGAGCAGTTCACTCGGAATCGCGGCGCAATTGACAGGAACAAAATTTTTGGCATGACGGCTGCTCAGGGTGTGGATCGCCCGCGCCACCAACTCCTTGCCGGTGCCACTTTCGCCCTGAATCAGAATCGTGCTGCTTTCGTCATCGGCAATCCGTTCGATCATCCGGTAGAGCCGCTGCATATTCGGTGCGTCACCGACAATCCCCTGAAAGCCGTCGCTCTTGCGCACCTTGGGGCTGCGTCGTTCATCATGCACCGAATAATCATGCCGTTCCAGCGCACGCGCCGTAATGATCACCGCTTCATCGTGATTATACGGTTTTTTGATATGGAAAAAAGCCCCCTGACGCAACGCTTCCACCGCCAGCGCCTCCTGCTCTTTGCTGATCGCCATGACCACGGCAGTTTCGGGATTGAGCCCACGGATTTTGTGCATCAGGCTGAGACCGTCGCAGGGCAGTGACGCGGCAGCGAAGATCACCAGACAAACGTCCTGTTTGTCGAGCAAGGCAAGGGCATCGGTGACGCTTCCGGTGTCGAAAACAACGCAACCGATTTTATGCCTGATTGCCGCGGCAACGGTCTCCCGTTCCGGACAATCAGCATCAATGAGTAGAACACTGCGCAGTGAAGACATGCTCAATCAACTTTCGGTCAACGGACAACAAAAAAAGGTAACAGCGCGATACAAGCACGACCCATTCGCGACAGGGATGTCGCTCCTGCAACAAGCCCGGCCCCTGTGGGAGCGGCTTCCAACTATCGCCAAAAGATTCGCGACAGCGATGTCGCTCCTGCAACAAGCCCGGCCCTTGTGGGAGCGGCTTGCAGCCGCGAAGGGGTTTCCAACCACCGCCAAAAGATTCGCGACAGGGATGTCGCTCCTGCAACAAGCCCGGCCCCTGTGGGAGCGGCTTGCAGCCGCGAAGGGGTTTCCAACCACCATTGCGGTCGCACTGGTGCAATCATAGCCACGAGTATTATATAAATCAACGGGTTATTCCTGACCGCCGACTTCATAAAAAAAGGAGGGCAGGCAATAAACACCTGACCTCCTGGTTTGACTGGTGGAGCTGAGCGGGATCGAACCGCTGGCCTATGCGTTGCGAACGCATCGCTCTCCCGACTGAGCTACAGCCCCGAATCTGGCAAGCCGACAAACGGGCTCAATTGGACTCAAGGTGACGTGACGAAAAACCCTAGCCGATGCGTTCCTTGCGCTCCTGCTCGGTTTTACATTCGATACAGAAGGTGGTCACCGGGCGGGCACGCAGACGCGCGGCACCGATCTTCTCGCCACACTCTTCGCAAATCCCAAACTCACCCGCGTCGATCCGCTCCAGTGCCTCACGAATCTTGTTCAACAGGCGCCGTTCGCGATCACGAATACGTAATTCAAAGTTACGATCTGATTCCAGCGAAGCACGATCAGTCGGATCGGGAAAATTGGCTTTTTCGTCCGTCATCTCCGACACCGTTTTTCCGGCATCGCGCAGCAACTGATCCATTTGCTCCTGCAGTATATTCCGAAATTCTTCCAGATTCTCCGCGTCCATCTCATTTCTCCGTTAAATTCGGACAAGTTAACTGAATTTTACGCGGCTGTCAAGAAGCTTGAACTGCGACCATCCCCCGCTCAGGCACCGAACTGCGCCCAGAGAATGACCAGCAGCAGGGCGACCGCCAGCCAGCAAGAGACAACATCGGAACTCTTCATCGGCACCGTCGCCGCCAATGCCCTGGTTTCTTCGCTGACAATGTGCTCAGGGACCCGCGCCAGCAAGGCCTGCAACAGTTGCGGGAAGTCACCGTAAGCATTTGAAATAATGATAAATTCATCATCCGCACAAATTGTCAGAAAGACTCTTTTGCGTACCTGCACGGTTTCAACTGCGGTCAACGCCGCAAAGTCCAATGCGCGCCGCCGCAGTAATTTGATCACCCGCACCTGAGTAGCGCCGATCTCCACGCGCCGGAACAGACTTTCGAGCAGCAACACCGCCACCGGGGCGACGATGATCAGCAGGATAATCAGCTTGCCACGCGGTTGGCCTTGCAACAGGCCGATCACCCCCAACGCCACGGTGAGCAGGAACAGCAATCCCAGCGGAAACAGAAAAGTGCGGCGAATAACGTAAGTCTGGATATTTTCACTCATGTTGGTCATCACTCCGCACGAAGCTGCCACTTTTGCCGCCGTGCTTTTCCTGCAAACCGATGGTGCGAATCGTCATGCCCCGATCAATTGCCTTGCACATATCGTAGATCGTCAGCGCGGCGACAGAAACCGCATGCAGCGCTTCCATTTCGACGCCGGTTTTGCCGCACACTTTAACCCGCGCTTCGATGGTAATGATACCGCGTTCCGGGTCAGGGGTAAAGTCGAGCGCCACGGCAGTCAGGAGCAGGGGATGACAGAGCGGGATGATCTCCGCCGTTTTTTTCGCCGCCATGATGCCGGCCAGTCGCGCCACCCCGAGCACATCCCCCTTTTCGATAGCGCGATCAAGGATCCGGCTCAAGGTCGCAGGGTGCATCTGCACCTCGCCGCGTGCCACCGCGAGCCGCTCGGTTTCCGGCTTGCCCCCGACTTCAACCATCACCGCTCGCCCTTGGTCGTCAAAATGGGTCAATTGATTCATCTGCTCCCTTTCGTTCCCCTTCGCGTGGTGCCATTATAGCGTATCAAAAACGTAACGATTCAGCACACCGTGAAAAAACTTTTAACTATTCAGTACTATTGTCGGTCATTAGAGATTCTGTCATCCCCGAATGCTGTTGTCGGGGATCCATGGCTTTAAAAGCTGGATTCCCGATTACCCCCTCGGGAATGACACCCTTTTCGCAGGTGCTGAATAGTTACAAAAACTTTTAACAGGGATAAAGGGGATTAAAGGGATAACGGCAAAGTCAGGGCGGCAGTGTTTGGTTGTAAACCACATAGACCTTTATGTTTTATCCCCTTGTATCCCTTGTATCCCTTGGATCCCTGTTAAATGGCTTTTGTTTCGGTTTTTTCCATCATCCTGAACAGTTACTCAAAAACACAATCCAACACCTCACTGACGTTGCGAATGCCGTGCAACGTCATGCCAGCGGGGCGATCGAGGTTTTTAAGATTACCCTGGGGCAACAGACAATGCTCAAAACCAAGGCGCGCGGCTTCCTTGAGACGCAGCTCGGGACGGGACACCGCGCGAACTTCACCGGACAAGCCCACTTCACCGAAAAGCAGGGTTTTCTGCGGGATCGGGCGATTCAGGTGACTCGACGCCAGCGCCGCCAGGGTGGCCAGGTCGACCGCCGGTTCGGCGATCCGCACGCCGCCAACAACATTAACAAAGATGTCCTGTCCCGGCATCATCAGCCCGGCTTTCTTCTCCAGCACCGCCACCAGCAGCGCGACGCGGTTGGGATCAAGCCCCATGGAGGTGCGGCGCGGGGTGCCAAAGGCACTCGATGAGACCAGCGCCTGCACTTCAACGAGGATCGGTCGGGTTCCTTCGAGAGTTGGAATGACCGCACTGCCAGCCTCATTGACCGGCCGCTCGGCAAGGAAGAGTTCCGAGGGATTCGCCACTTCGCGCAGCCCCGCCTCGCACATCTCGAAGACGCCGATTTCGTTGGTCGAGCCAAAGCGGTTTTTGACCGCGCGCAGCACCCGGTAAGGATGCCCGCCGTCCCCTTCAAAATAAAGCACCGTGTCGACCATGTGTTCGAGCACGCGCGGTCCGGCAATCGATCCGTCCTTGGTGACGTGACCGATAATAAAGGTCGGAATACCCTCCCCCTTGGCGACCTGCATCAGCCGCCCGGCGCACTCGCGCACCTGACTGACACTGCCGGGGGCGGATTCCAGTGCAGCGGAACAGACGGTCTGGATCGAATCGACCACCAGAAACGCCGGTTGGATCTTCTGCACCTGGTCAAGGATCGATTCCAGCGCGGTTTCCGCCAGCAGGTAGAGATTACTGGCGCCCACCCCCAGGCGACTGCCACGCAGCTTCACCTGGCGCACCGATTCTTCGCCGGTCACATAGAGCGCCTTGCCGCTGTGCGCCAGCCGGTCTATCGCCTGCAAGATCAATGTCGATTTGCCGATCCCCGGATCACCACCAATCAACGTCAACGAACCCGGCACCACCCCGCCACCAAGCACCCGGTCGAGTTCACCGATGCCGCACGCAATGCGGTCTTCTTCGCTGGAGCTGATTTCGGTGAGCTTCAATGGAGTGGCCGGGGCTGGCGCGGATAACCCCCGACCGCGCTTGCTGAGCGTAACCGTTTCTTCCACCAGCGTGTTCCACTGGTTGCAGTCGGGGCATTTGCCCAGCCAGCGGGGGGATTGATGGCCGCATTGCTGGCAGGTGTAGAGGGTTTTTTGTTTCATCGCTGAAATCCAGCCCCCTCGACTGACGACGAAGGGGCTGGATCCTTAAGTGGAATGAAATTATGGCAAGGTAATGTCAATGACTTCCGAAGCATTCAGCGCAGGAGAATAGATTGTAATTGTTGCCGCATCCCCAGACTGAGTATTGGCGCCGGTAACGGTAATATCTGCCGTCGCCAAGCCCCCTGCGTCGGTGAAATCATCCGTGGCTAGAGCGGTGCTGTTGATATTAACGGTAACACCAAAATCACTAAAGCCGGTCGATTGCCACATTTCTGCGGTCCAATCAGCAGGAACCGCTTCACAAGCTGCCTTTCTGGTCGACGTGCCATCACTACATGTCCCGGCAGCGGTACATGTCGCTTCATCAGTAAAGGATGCGTTAGTACAGGCAAAGGTTTCTTCCCGGTTCGTCACCACCACCGATGATTTCAGCGGGACAAATGGTAATCTGACACCATTAGCGTCTTCAACCTGAATATCTACGCTATCATCGCCTGACAATGTCTTTGGAGCAACGGTAATTGTCACCGGTCGAACCCCAGCGTAACAGAACTCACCACGATTAATCGTCGCCGCACTGTTGTCACTGGCGGCAGCCACCACGTAAACCTGCGCAGACTGCGGGTCATCAAAGCGTGTATCTGTCGTCGGGTAAGACTCCGGCCCATCGCCGGAATAGCCCTGACATCCGACAAAGATGTTGGTCACTGGATAGGTCACGTAGAATCTGGCCAGACCGTCCTTGGTCGTAGCCTGACCGGTCACGATATTAGCGTCAGCATCTTCACCGGAGATAAACCCGCCCAACAGTGACGAGCCAACCAGATAATGATAGTTACCGCCCGGACTGTCGTTCTGGTAATCCTTCCGGACGCGCAACGTTGTCGCCGATTCGACACTGTCGACAAACCGACTCCGGTCTTCAGTCGGCGCATTAAGGAGCAACACCCGATCATTATTCTGGATTTTGCGCAGACCGTTTCTTATGATCGACGCCGTGGTAAAGTCAACACCGCTGGTGTCCGCCAGGATTGCTGAATTCGTGATGGTTACCACCCCTGTCAAATTGTAATAGGCAATCAACGAATCGACCAGCCCCAAGCTGAGAGCGGTGTCGTCCGGAACGGAATTACCGTAACGATCGGTGACAATGGCGGTACCACTTCGCCGATAAACCCCGCCTCCCAGATTGGTGATTGAATTTGATTCCTGTGTCAGCACGATGGTATGTGGCGGCCCGGACGAGATTGTCAATTGCGGCAAAGCGGCAACGATTGTCGTTGGATTTCCGGCAGTATCAAGCGCGGTCACCAACACTTCAATGACACCGGGAAGATTTCCCGCAAAGAAATTTAGCGTCGCAATCCCGTCGGTGGAAACAACATCGATCGACGTAACGCTGTCATCCAGCGTCTGAACGACACTGTTGTAATTTACACCGGAAATATACTCCCCACCCCCCGGATTGGTCACAAATTGAACCCGCAAGGTATCAAGGTCAAAATCATCTTCATTAATATACGCACCATTGTCCTTAAAGATTTCGATCGTCAAGGTCGTGCTGTCACTCTTCCCCACCCCGGCGACGGAGATATTCGATTTGCCGACCGACAGCAGCATATTAGCCGGTTCCGGCGAGCCGGAGCCAGCCGCCGCACCGACATTCAACGTACCTGTCTTACCTGAAAGTTCAACTATCGACAAAGTAATCGCAGCACCGGGGGTCGAAGGCGCCTGAAGTGTAAACACGGCACGCCCGGATATCGTTTTAGCGGGGTTTTCTGAAATTAGCGTACCGCGTGTGTATATCAGCGTGACTTCCGTGTCGTCTGACACCGGATTACCGTTAGTATCTGCAAGAAATACCGTGATTTCAGATGTAGATATTCCATCAGCGGGGATTGTCGACGGAGATGCAGTGATGTAAGAATTGGCAAGCACTGGTCCACCAGGCACAAAGGTAACCGTTGTCTGCGCATTGAATCCGCCGATACTTGCGGTGACCAGCGCGATTCCCGGAGAAGTTTCACTGCGGAGTAAAATTTCAGCGTCCCCCGTACTGTTGGTTGTTACGGCAGCAATCGCCGAATTGTAACTTGTTGTTGCCGAGTTGTACAACCCGCCGATATTAGTACTGAATGCAACATCCACATCCTGAATAGCTGTGCCGTTTCTATCGACAACGTTCGCCCTTAACAGGGTCTCCGTAACGCCATCGGCAGTAATCGCATCATTTGCGGCAGTCAGCGTCAGTCCACCGATCGGGGTAAGTGTCGGATCGACGGTCAAAGTCGTTTCTGAGCTGGTCACCGCTGCTGCGCTGGCCTTAAAGCCATCCGTTCCGGCGGCGCTTCCGGCGACAAATGTTACGGTCGCCAAACCGCTACTGTCGGTCACGGCGGTCGTGCTGGTCAGTGTCCCTGTACTTTTAATCGTATTATAGATAAAGGTAACGGTCTCATCTTTAATCACCAGACTGTTGCTGTCCTGAACGGTTGCCGTCAACGTCACGCTCTCACCGGGAATTACCGACGTAGCCGAAAGACCGAGCGTGACCGAATCGGGCGATCCGGCGACAAAGTCAACCGTTGTCGATCCCGCCACTCCGTCGACAGTGGCAGTGGCTGAAACAACTGTCGTTCCGAGAGCGATCGGATTCGGTCCTTTAATATAAACCGTGGCAATGCCAGCGACGTTGGTAGTCACAGGTACCGCCGCCGTCCCCCAGGTTGCATTATCAGCGCTGATTTGTCCGACGCTCGTACTGAAAGTCACACTGATCCCTGACGGAACCGTGTACCCATTCGTGTCCAGCAGCAGGGCTCTGACTGCGGTCGACGTTGTATTATCCGACACGATAGTGGCAGATGCCGCAGTGACGCCAACCTCATTGACGACCGTATTGCCGTTGGTGACGGTCAGGGTATGATTTGTGTTCAAGGCGCCAAGGGTTGCAGTGACAGTATCATCCGCAGTCCCGGCATCGGTTTTCGTTCCGGCAGTGTAAATTACCGTCGCCAGACCGTTGGCATCGGTGGTAGCCGATGCAGCACTGAGTGCCGCTGATGAATTATTCGTGGTAATACTAAAGAGCACCACCTGATTCGGCACCGGATTATTATTAGCGTCCTTCACTGCTGCCGTGTAGGTGACCGTTGCACGCGGATCGACCGGCCCGGCATCAGACGGGGTGAGAGTCAGCCCTGTTGCTGCTCCCGGCACCAGAGTGATGTCAAGTTGGGCACTCACCCCGCCAACCGTAGCCGTCACAGTATCGGTTCCAGTGGTATCCCCGGCGGTATAAGTAACGGTCGCTACTCCTGCGGCATCAGTCAGTCTGCTGGCAGTGATCAGACTTTTGAACTCACTGGTTTGTGATGCGAAACTGACATCAACAAACGGTACCGGATTTCCATTCGCATCCTTAACCGTGGCATAGATACTGGTCGTCGACGCACCGTCGGCACGCAGGCTGCTGGCACCGGCACTGAGTTCAACGGTATCAATCTGCGACCCGGCAGTGCTGACCGTCACATCAACCGTGACGGGGACGAGTCCACCTGATGCCGCCTGCAGGGTATCGGTAACCGAAGCGGCAAACAAGGTCGTCCCGGCCGTATAAGTTGCCGTAGCGACACCGAACTCATCGGTCTTGGCACCGGTAACGTTGAATGCACCATCAGAATTGTTTGTCTGGATGGAGAAGAAGACCGTAGCATCCTTAATCGGATTAAGGGTCGCGTCCCGCACAATGGCGGAAACGGTTGTCTCTGCTCCCGGCAGCAGGGTTTTGGGTGCGGCATCAACGCTGATGCTCGCCGCTGGCCCAGTAACCAATTTAAAACTGCCAGTGCCACTAACTCCACCGATGCTGGCTGAAAAATCAACCGTGCCCGGTGTTGTGCTACTGTTATAGGTGATTGTTGCATTCCCGAAAGTATCGGTAGTTGCTTGACCTGTTGAAGCCCATGGCCCGGACGCATCTTTCACGGTGCCATTACTGACCGCAAAGTCCACGACAGAGTTGTAAACTGCAGCTCCGCTGCTATCGGTCACTGTTGCGCGCAACAAGGTTTTATTCGTCCCGTTGGCGATCAACGTCTCAGCGCCGGTTGATACCTCGACGCTGTCGATCGGGTAAGCACTGGTGGCAATATTAATCCAGCCGACCAAGCTGTACTCAAGACTGGCAGGGTTACTGCCGGGGGAATCCGCATTACCGGCTTCGGTGTACGTCCACTTTATTTCCACCAGCTTCGGCTTGGCATCGGCCTCACTGTCGCTGTACAGCGTCACCGAATAAGGCCCACCAGTTGCCGTGGTGTCCCCCTGGTCTTTTGAAACATTGCCATACAACTTGCCGCCGTCGGCCTCAACGGTAAACGACGACCCCGCAACCAGCGAGTTCCCCTGCAGATCTTCAAAATCGAAGGTGAAGGTCTGTCCCTCTCCCACCGCCAGTCCGGTCGAAGCAAAGTTTCCGACCGTAGCGCTGGGGTTAAAACCCGAGAACCAGCTGCTCAGCAATATTTTACCTTCGGTCCAGACGGTGGTATTGGCCTGGCAGATACCGTCCGCAACATCGTATGACCCGTTATTATTGATGTCGACATAAAACTCGTCGGGATCGTAACTGCCGTTGTCGTTGGCATCGACGTAGGGTTCACCCTGATCACCAGAGCAGGTATCGCCCGCATTGTAGATCCCGTCGCCGTTATTGTCGTAGAAAAACTCGGCACCGGTGGTTGTTGCCAGCAGGGTACACAGGCCCTTTTGTGCAATCGCTGAATTGTAAGTGTGGCCTCTCAGAGTATTGTCATCGGGCGTTATGATGCCGCGGAAGGTGGCTCGTGCCACACCTGATTCAGTTGACGCAGTAAATCCGGCGCTGGTACCGATGGTACCACACCCCGGCTCGACGTAAAAACTGACTGGCGTACCATCAATCGGTACATTGCCAAAACGGTCGCCGATATTAACCATCACCTCGGCTTCGAGATTATTGATCACATAGCTGGAAAGGTTGAGCCATGAAGACGACATATCCATGTGCATCGAATCAGGAAGGGCGCCCACCACAATGACCCGTGCCAAAGAGCTGGCTCCGGTGCCGGTGACGGAGGCGATCACATCGACTGGCCCGGCGATAATGCCGCTACGCAGGGTAACCGACGCCAGGCCGTTGGTGGTGGTGGCCTGTGCGCTGCCGCCAAAGGTGCCGCTGGCCGAATTATACAGGGTCTCGCCACCGACAGCCGAGCTGTCGAGGGCGAAGCTGATCGGTGTTCCTTCGGCCACATTGTTGCCGGAGCCATCGGTGACCCGGAAGGTGATCGTGGCATTTTGCACCCCGGTGGTGCCGAGGATATGAATGGTCTCGGGCGTGATGCTTTCGACGGTGACGACACCGGCGGCGGCAGGCAATACCGAGATATTGACGGCTTTACTGACCGTACCGGCGGTGGCGGTAATGACGGTCTGGCCGGCGGTGGTGCCGGCGTTAAACTGAACTGTGGCTTTCCCGGCGGTAGTGGAGTTATAGCTGGTAATGGTGCCGACCGTTGAGCTGCTGAAGGTGACCTGGGTGCCGTCGGCGACGTTGTTGCCGAGAATATCGGTGACGGTGGCGGTAATCGTGGCCACCCCACCAAGGGACAGTGCGGTTGAGGTGGTTTCCAGGGTCATACTGCGCGGATCGGAGGGGGCAAAGTTAACGTTGCTGGTGACCGCCGGAAGTTGACCGGCCTGGGCCTCAATGGTTGTTGTCTCCAGAACGCGATCAATCACTTTTACTTTGGCCTGACCGGCCACATCGGTGGCAGCGTTAGGAACACTGAGGGTGGAGTTATAGCCGGCGGTGACTTTGAAGTAGACGTCTACGCCATCAATGACCGCGTTGCCGGCATCTTTGACGGTGGCGGTCAGTTCAACCGGCGTGACGCCGTCGGCAACGCCAAGGGCGGTGCTCGGGGTCAGGGTCAGCCGGGCACCAAAGTAAAGCGGCACATCGACGCTGGTGGTGCCGGAGGCGACGGTGACGACGACGTTTTCGGCGGTGTCATTGGTGACGGTGAAGGAAGTAGCCCCGGTGGTGCCAGTGGTGGCGCTGGCCGGTGTCAGGGTGGGGCTACCCGTGCTGTTGTAGGTCACGGCGACGCCTTCAAACGGTAGTCCGGCAGCGTCGGTGGCTTTGACATTGATCGTGATGGCATTACTGCCAGCGGTGTTTGTCGCAACACGACTGGTCGGGGTGGCGGTCAGGGTCAAACCACTGTAGTCAGCCTGGAAGTTGACGGTGGCCGGGGTGGCGGTCAAGCGACCGACGGTGGCTTCGAGTTTGGCGGTGCCGCCGTCGGCTGCGGTGTCAACGACCTCGACTTTGGCGGTGCCGTCAGGCAGGGTCTGGGTGTTGATGACCGAAATGGTGGTGTCGGTGGCCGGGGTGGCGCTGTTGTACACTGCGAAGCTGATCTCCTGACCGGACAACGGTTTGTTGGTGGCGTCTTTGAGCAGCGCAGTCAGGGTGGTGGAACCGGTGGCGGTGATGCTGTTCGGTATGATTGACAGAGTCGCGCCAAAGTACAGCTGTGTGGCCACGACCTTGCCCCCGGCGCTGACACTCAGGGTGACGTTTTCAGCTTCGGTGTCTTTAACGGTTAAAACGACCTGACCATTGCTGTCGGTGACGTCGGTGAGGCTGTTGTAGATGCTGCCACTGGCAGTGTCACCCTTGTACAGGGTGATGCTGTTGCTGACCGTGCCGGTGTCGGTGGTGACGACGGCAAGGTTGACTCCGCTAAGGGGCAGTCCTGCGGCGTCGAGAGCGGTTGCGGTAACGGTGGTACTGTTGTAGGTGCCACCAACGACCGGACTCGGGGCGTCGAGAGTCAGGCTGCCGACACTCAGATTGGCATCGACGGTAATCAACTTGGACGCGCTGACCGCATTGGGCGCAATCACCACCGTGTTGTACACGCCAGGGATATTCCCGGCGCGATAGGTTGTTGTCACCCGCCCGTTGTCGTCGGTCACTAGCTCATAGCTGTCCAGTGACCCCCCGACATCGTTATCATCAAGAAAAAAATTGAGTGTCGTCTTGGCACTCCGGTTTCCATACTTGTCTTCGGCGTAGGCTTGAAGGATTGACGAGCCAGCCGCCGCGACCCTGTTCGGGGTGGCGACAGGGGTCACCTTAAAGACCGGACCAGCGACAAAACTGATTTCCTCGTCATCTGAAAAACCACCGGCAAAGGCTACCACCTGGGCCTGCCCGGTGACGGTCTCGGTCAGCAAATTGAGGGTGGCGAACCCGGTATTTGTGTCGCTGTTGATGGTAAGCTGCTGGCCGGTGTTTCCGGCGGCATCTTTCAGTATTCCCAATGAGGTTATAAAGGTGACCGGAATCGGCGTGGTCGGCGCTGCGTTCGAGCTGTCCTTCAGCACCGCCGTAATGGCGTTGGGGATAAAACCGTCATCAACCTGTTGCACTTTTCGTGCAGACTGAAGCGCAAAAGATCTCAAAAAGGTCGCGGCCTCGGTAATGGTGATGTCAAGTGTGTTGGAAATGACGGTCCCGGCGCGCGCGCGCAGCTGGTCAGTAACAGTGGTTGTCAGCGCAGGCAGACTGCCTGCCTCGTAGGCGACAGAAGTAGACCCCGAACTATCGGTGGTACCAGATATCTTCCCAAGCACCGATTTCCCGGAGCCCTCCGTTACAAATTCAAAAACAACAAATTCGGCGGGCACCGGAAAGCCCAGGGCGTCCTGGGCCAAAACCGACAACGTCGCGCTGCCCCCTGGCCCGAGAGAAAGGCTTGAAGAAGACAGCTTCAGGGTCGCCGCCGGACCGTTGGTGATGTTGACTGACAAGATATTGGACAAGACCCCGCCACCAACAGCGGAGATTGTCGGTTCTGCCAGCGTTGCCGGTGCAACATAAAAAACCTGGGCAACCCCATCATCACCAGTGGTCACCGTTGCCGACGGGGTGAAGCCCCCGGCCGTGGCATTAAAAGTGATTGTTTGATTGGCCAACAGTTCACCAGCCGTGTCCTTCACCGTCGCCCGAATCAGCCCTGATGAACGTGTCCCCCCCGGATCAGCTCCGGTGGCAATCAGCTTCCCGTTAAAGAAATCCTTGATAACGATTGAATCAACGGTCACCGCAGTCGGATCCCCACCGCCCCCGGCACCACCTCCCGGAGACAGATCGGTAGCTGTCCCACCGGAATCACTACCACCGCCACCACAACCGGCGAAGATGAGAACCAACAAAAGTAAAAGGAGATATCCCAACCGTTTCATAAACTGCCTCCCCGACGAGGAACTGGACTGTGCTCTTGAGTTATGCATCCCGGCTCTGCCTAAAAACTGTAGGTCAGCGCAAGGCTCGTATTGAAATTACTGCGTTTTTGAAATTCGACATCCAGACTGTAATTGTTCTTGAACGGCCAACGCGCACCGATCAGCAATCCGATATTGCCATTTTCTTCCAGCTCCGGCTCGTAAGCAACGGCGCTGACCGGCGCTCCCGGCGTCACCGAAGACGTTGTCTGAACTCCGTATACGAATGACTTTGTCTCGGTCCGCCCGTAATAGAACAACGGGCCGAAATACAGGTCGACCCCTTCGATCTTCGCTTGCGCGGCAATCCCGACATCGACCATCCACATTTCGTCAAACGACGCCGTCGCCCTGTCCAGCGTCCAGATGATACCGGTTGTCGTACTGGACTGAATCGCACCGGTGCTCTTTGCCGTATCTTCAAACGTATCAAAATAACTGGCTTGACCGAAGAGACCGAAACTAAAAATTTCCCCTTGATAAACCCGGCCATTGAAACCGATCGAGGCAAACAGGATCGGTCCATTTTCGAATTCTTCGTCGCTGGTTGGAACGCCGCTGATGACGTAGATACCATCGGCGCTTAGTGAGCTGGCACCACTGCGCAGGTAAATATCCCACCCCTGGGCAAGCCCCATTGTCCCCTGCAGGTAGTAAATATGCTGATCGATATCGATCCCGTCAAAGACTGTTGAATCTTCCCCCCAGGTCGAGGACAGACGCGTATATCCCGCGGTAATAGAAAAATCACCAAAACCTTCGGTCGCCGCCACCGGCGGCCCGAACTGGGCAGCGAAGGCCCCCCCGCAAAAAAACAGAATCAACACCGCTGCAAGAATCGTATGACGCATGAAAAGCCTCCTGGACAAAGGATGAATACACGAATAATTTGAATCCTATTAACACAAAATGACCTTAAATACAAGCTTTTATGCTAAATTTATATATAATTATGGACAAAATAAATATGAGTTTTCTGCTTATGCACTTTTCTCCAGCGATAGGCGATCATCAGAAGGCCAGGTTATTCCTCATCGGAATTTCCTCTAGGGGTTGCCTTCAGACACGACCCATTCGCGGCTAAAGCTGCTCCTATCGGGGCATGTTAAAACACAACTTGAGTCAAGTGCGTAACCAGAAACCTTAATAATGGGACGCTGATTTTCATGATGAACGCTGATCAAAACAAAGCCAAAGCAATTTAACAGGGATGAAGGGACACAGGGGATGAAATCTTAAAAAGGTTCTTTTGGGTTAAACCAAAAAATAGTTTTTTGATTTTAGCCGTTATCCCTGTCATCCCCTTCATCCCTGTAAAGAAAGTTCTTCAAGCCCTTAAATCCGCTCTTTCAGCGTTTATCAGCGTCCGATAAGCTTACAGGGCAGGTTAAAACACAACTTGAGTCAAGTGCATAACCAGAATGCGTTTTTTACAACCAACCGCAGCGGCAAAAGTGCATCAACGTTTATTGCAAAAAATCAACCACGACACAAACGTTGGCAGCGCCAATCAATGGCAAACGACCACAAACCGGCATTGGATCGGTATGCAAAGCGCTTGCACGCTGATTAAAATAGCGCGCAAAGATCGATCGACAGCCGTTAGCAAACCTCACGCCCCCCCCCTTGCAGTGCGGCAAACCCGGCCTTAGTGCGTAGCGCGGGTAACAATTTTTGTCAGTAAAGCACGACAGGATTGACAGCAGCTAACCTTTTAGCGTAAAAAAAGATACAAACCGCCTGTCCAATCCCGGACAGCGGCACCGATTAATGGAGGGGACCATGCATCGTTATTGCCTTACCATCCTGTTACTGTCCATCACCCTGACCGCAACCGCGTACGCCGCAAAAAACGATATTGTCTGGCGCGGCAGTGGCGGCTGGGGCGCGGGGCTTCCTTACCAGCAGCGCTTTGATCCGTCCCGGGTTGAAAAAATCAGCGGCACCATTCTCAGCATCGAACGTTTCAGTGAAGAACTCGACATGGCCGACGGGATACGGCTGAAGATGCAGCATCGCCGCGTCGTTGAAACGGTTCACGTCGGTCCGCTGTGGTTCCTGGAGCGTCAGGATCTGGCCTTGAATGCGGGAGACACGGTCACGGTTCGCGGTGCCCGGGTCACGCACGACACGGCGGGCTACCTGATCGCCAGTTCGCTCACCAAAGGGCGCAACACGCTGCTGCTGCGCAATCGCGATGGCTTCCCGCTGTGGACCGGCTGGCGCCGCGACTGAGTCGCGCCGCGTATCCAGACAGCACATTCTGCCTTTGCAGTCCGCTTCCTTGTTCAACACCGGCAAAAAAACAGTTGACAGAGATTGTATACTGTATACAATTTGCAAAATTTGTCGGCATGCTGTTAATGGAGCGTTACTGTGAAGAAAAAACCGATTGAGCATCACCAGACCTTGCGCGAAAAAATCCTTGAAACGATTCGCGACGCAATCCTCAAGGGGAGCATGAAACCTGGTGAAAAAGTCGCCGAACCGGAGCTTGCGGAACGCTTCGGCATCAGCCGTACACCGATTCGTGAAGCTTTCCGCCAACTTGAGTCGGAAGGCTACCTGACCGTCATCCCCCGCCGGGGCGCGGTGGTCGCCTCCCTTTCGGAACGCGATATCGAAGAGTTCTACGCTATCAAAAGCATTCTCGAAGGGTACGCGGCGCAAATCGCCTCGGAACGTTTGCAGGGCAAGGACATCGAACGCCTGGAGGCGATCAATACCAGACTGGCGGAACTCGCCGCCGAAGGCGATGTAAAAACGTTCTTCCGCGTTCACAACGAATTTCACGAGTTGTTTATCCGCGCGTCGGGCAACGACAAATTGTTCGAGATCATCACTCAGCTGATGATGAAGTTCAATCGGCTGCGCATGGCGTCGCTGGCGCTGCCGGGGCGCATGGAACTTTCGGTGCAGGAACACCACAAAATTATTGCCGCGTTTAAATCGCACGATGGCAAAAAAGCGGACAATCTGGTGCGCAAGAATGCGGTCTATGGCGGACAAGTGCTGATTCACAGCATGGATAACGGTCGCAAGATCGAGGCCAGTGTGCTCAACCGGCTGATCGACCTGTAATGACGTCGTAAAAAGTCCGCAAAGCTTATCGATCGCCCGCTTTTTGCGGGCTTTTCTTTGCGTGCGACTTCTGCTTGCTACCGCGGGTGCCTTATGGCATACTTCCGCCGTCACCCTGGGGGGCTGTCCGACAATAGAGGCCGAAGCGAAAGGCCAGAAGTTTGAGGCCAGATGTTAGCTCGTTTGCAGCCTTATAGCCGTAGCTATGGGGCAAAAAAAAGCTGAAATTTGGGCCAAACAGCTGGGTTTGCAGCCGCCGGGATCTCATTGTCGGACAGCCTCCTGGACCCTATCCACAGGAGGATCCGATTCATGAGAAAAATATTTATCAGCGGCATACTTACCTGCCTGATCACCTTCAGCGCCCAGGCCACTTCGCTCGAAGTGACCCTGAATGACGACAGTGTTCAGGCGCAGGCAGGCCTGACCTTGAACGAAGACAGCTACGGCACGTCGATCCTCACCGTCAGGGGACTTTACAACGACGAAGAATCGACCAAACTTGGTTCTGCGGGGTTTGACTTCATGGGGCGTCTCGGCAACGTGTCGGGGCTGGAAGTCGGCGTGGGAGCGCAGATTTACAGTGCCAAAACCGACCGCAGCCTCGACCTGCTGACGCTGGGGATCGGTGTCCGCGCAATCTTTACGCCGCCGCTCCTGCAAGGCTTCGGGATCAAGGGCAAAGCCTTCTATGCACCGAAGATTCTCTCGGGACTTGATGCGGAGCGCCTGCTGGAAGGCGGCGCGGATATTTTCTACGCCATCACCCCCAAGGTACGCGTGTTACTCGGCTATCAAGTGATCCGTGCCAGCTTTGAAAAGGTCAGCACCAGAAATATTGATGAAGGGGCGCGGATCGGCTTCGAAGCCCGCTTCTGAAAATAGTCCGCCATTTAAAACAGCAACGGCCCGCTGATTTTCCCGGCGGGCCGTTTTCTCTTTGCCTATGCACTTCGCTCCACCATCAGGGGGGCAGGTTATTCCTCACAGGAATTCCCTGCAGAAGTTGCTTGCAGGCACGCATGGATCTTCCATCTACCATGGATGTCGCTCCTGCAACAATAATATCATCATCGTAGTCCACCCCCTGTGGGAGCGGCTTTCAGCCGCGAAAGGTCTTTTGCACATTCATCTCAGGCTGGTTCGAGCCCGGCAAATTTGAGCAGTAATTTTTTGGGTCCAACGGTTTTGAAATAGACGATCACTTTCTGATTTTCTCCCTGCCCTTCAATCCGCCGGATGAAACCGACCCCGAACTTGGCATGACGTACCCGCAGACCAATCCGCAAACCCTCTTCAGCCTCCGGAATCACCTCAATATCGTTACCAAAATCGTCGTCCACCTGCGCCTCTGCGCCCGGCACTTGCGCGAAAACCGAGGCCAGATTGTGCCCCTGGGCATGGTGCAATGGCGGGGTGGCGGGTTGTTCGAGCAAATGCGCGGGGATCTCTTCCAGAAAACGGCTGGGCAGATTGAACTGATACTCACCGAAGACGCGGCGCCGCCGGGCGCGCGTCAGATAGAGTTTATCCATCGCCCGGGTCATGCCGACATAGCAGAGGCGACGTTCCTCCTCGACCGCGGCGTCGCTGGCAGTGGTCCGCGAATGGGGGAAGAGCCCCTCCTCCATGCCGGTCATGAGCACGACCGGAAACTCCAGCCCTTTCGCCGCGTGGAGGGTCATCAGCGTGACCCGGTCGAGACTGCTGTCGTAGGAGTCGAGATCGGTGATCAGCGCAACCTGCTCCAGATAATCCCCCAGGCTCAGCGTTGCAGCGGCATCTTCCATCCCGGCCAGCAACTGATCGAGGTTTTCAAGCCGTCCACGCGCCTCATCGGTGCGTTCCGCTTTGAGGATCGCGGCGTAGCCGGTTGCTTCGATCAATGCGGCGGTCAGCTGCGGGAAGGGGGTGCCCGTCAAGCGCGCCGCGAAATCGTCCATCAAGGCAACAAATGCCTGTACCTTGGTGGCCGCCGCCCGCCCCAGTTCTTGGTTGTGGAGAATGGCGCGACAGGCCGGCAGAAAGCCCCCGGAGGTGGCCTCATAAGCGGAAATTTTGTCCACGGTGACGGCGCCGATGCCACGCGACGGGACATTAATGATGCGTTTCGCGGCCAGTGAATCGGCCGGATTCGCCAGGGCTCGCAAATAGGCAAGGATATCCTTGACCTCCATGCGCGAATAAAACTTGAGTCCGCCGAACATCACATAGGGCAGGTTACTGCTCCGTAACGCCTCTTCAAGCTGTCGCGACTGGGCGTTGGTGCGATAGAAAACGGCCATATCGCGCAGATGGCGACCGCCATGCCGTTGCGCCTCAATCTGTTCGGCGACGTAAAGCGCCTCGGCTCGATCATCGTCGAGAGTCGCCACCGTCACTGCTTCTCCCCCCGGATTTTCGGTCCAGAGCGTTTTCCCTTTACGTGCGGCGTTCTGCGCCACCACCGCTCCGGCAGCAGCAAGGATGGTCGCCGACGAGCGGTAGTTCTGCTCCAGCCGAATCACCCGGACCGCGGGGAAATCCCGTTCAAAGCCGAGGATATTACTGATTTCCGCTCCCCGCCAGGCATAGATCGACTGATCGTCGTCCCCGACCACACAGAGATTGTTGTGCGCCGGGGTCAACAACCGCACCAGCTGATACTGAATCGCGTTGGTGTCCTGAAATTCGTCGATCAGCAGATGGCGAAACCGCGCCCGATAGCGTGCCAGAACAGCGGGGTGCTGCGTAAGGAGCTGGGCGGTCAGCAGCAGCAGATCGCCGAAATCGAGGGCATTGTTGCGTTTCAAGCGCAGCTGATATTCGCTGTAAATCCGTGCAATGATCTGCTGCCGATAATCGTCTGCTGCGAAGTCGGCGGGCAACGTCCCGCGGTTTTTGGCCGCGTCGATGGCGGCCGCTGCGGCACGCGGTTTCAGGTCCTTGTCGCTGATCTGAAAATCTTTGCAGACCTCCTTGAGCAGCCGTTCCTGATCCTGATCGTCGTAGATGGTAAAGTCGGCGGAGTAGCCGAGGGCGCTGATGTCACGCCGCAGGATACGCACACAGGCGGCGTGGAAGGTCGCTACCCACAGACCGTCAATCGTCCCGAGCAGGCGGGACAAGCGCTCGCGCATCTCGTTGGCGGCCTTGTTGGTAAAGGTGACCGCGAGGATCTCATGCGGAGCAACCTGCCGGTGATGAATCAGCCAGGCAATGCGGTGGATCAAGGTGCGTGTTTTCCCCGATCCGGCACCGGCAAGAATTAACAACGGGCCGTCACCATATTGCACCGCAGCACGTTGCGGCGGGTTCAGTTGTGCCAGTAAATCAACCATCAGTGTCATCTTTCAGAGTCCGTTTCATCAACGCCCGATTATACGCAGACACCATGTCGCGGCGGGAGATGATGCCGACCAGGCGATTGCTCCCGGCACTCTCGACAACCGGCAGTTGTTCGATATTCCGATAACCGATGCGGCGCATGGCGGTATCCAGATTTTCCTCCGCCATCACCGTGATCACCTCGACAGTCGCCAGTTCCTTGACCACCACCAGATCCATCAGTTCCCGCTCAAAAACGACCCCCATGAAATCCTGCACCGAAATAATGCCGGTCATCGCGCCCTGAGCATCGAGCAGCGGAAAGTTGGTATGACGGGTGCTGGCGATGAAATCACGAAACTGGCGCAGGGTCATATTTTCGGGAATCGTTTCCAGGTCGCGCGTCATTACGTCAGCCACCCACAACGATTTCATAATATTGCGCTCTTTGCCGGCCTCCAGATCGATTCCGACGCGGGTCAGCTCAACCGTGTCGAGACTGTCCTGGCGCAACCAGCGGCTGATGGCGGTACCGATCACGCAGCTGAGCATGATCGGAATGATAACCTGATAGGAGGCGGTCATTTCAAAGAGCAGAAAAATTGCGGTCATCGGGGCATGGGTGGCGGCGGAAAGAAACGCGCCCATCCCGACCAGGGCATACGCGCCGGGAGAAATGGTCAGCTGCGGGAAAAAGATCTGCAACAGCTTGCCGAAAGCACCACCGGTGGCAGCACCGAGGTAGAGGGCTGGAGCGAAGAGCCCCCCCTGCAAGCCGGAACCAAGGGTGACCGAGGTGGCAATCGCTTTGATGACCACCAGTGCGGCGAGGAGATACCACCCCTCATTGCCATGCAACATGCCGTCAATAAAAGCGTAACCGTTGCCGAGAATTTGCGGAAAGAACAGGCCGATGAGGCCAACGAGCAAACCACCGACGATCGGTTTGACCAGCGGGTGCAACGCCCAACGGCTCAGTCGGTCTTTGATGCGGAAGTGGAGATCGATAAATCCGGCAGCGAAGACACCAACCAGACAGCCGAGGATAATGTAGAACAACAGCTCGAAGGGGCTGTTCATGACGTACGGCGGCAGCACAAATTCCGGCTGATTGCCAAGCAGGGCGCGTGACACGACGGTCCCCATCCCGCTGGCGATGACGATCGGCGTAAAACTGGAAAATTCAAAAGACGCCAGCAGAACAATCTCCTGTGCGAAAAAAACTCCCGCAATCGGGGCATTGAAGGTCGCGGCAACCCCGCCGGCAACGCCGCAGGCGACCAGCACCTTGAGTCGATCCCCCCCCATCTTGAACGCCTGACCGAACTGACTGCCGATCGCCCCGCCGATCTGCGCAATCGGCCCCTCCTGCCCCGCCGAGCCCCCGGTACCGAGGGTAATGGCACTGGCCATGCCACGGGTAAAGATCGTCCTGAGCGGCAACTTCGCGCCGCGCAGATTGACGGTCTCCAGAAAGGAAGGAAACCCGAAATGGAGATCACGGGCAAACCAGAGCCCCAACGGCAGCAACAAAATCCCGCCGACAGCGGGGAAAAAGATCGTCACCAGCCGTGAAAAACTCCACTCCGTCATGGAAATGTCGAACCGCGCCATCCCCTGTTCAACGACCAGCCAATGAAAAAAATCGATCGCCTTGCGAAAACTGAAGTTGCCGAGTCCGGCAAGCGCACCGATCGCCGCAGCCAGCACCGTCATGAAGGTTACTTCACTGATCCGGAAGCGACTCAGGACGGCGGTACCGCGGCGCCGTAGCCAGCGGTAAAAATGTTTGCGATCGGGGATCGAAGGACTCATCGATAAGTCACCGTTTCTGTCGGCACGCAGGTGGCAAAAAACGCAGGGTGGTGTTACAGCTGGTTCAACTGGCGGATAAATGCTTGCAGCAGACCGTTGCTGCGCTGATTGAATTCCAGCGCCAGGCGCGGCAGATGGATCAGGTCGGGCTGATCTTTTTCCCGTTCGAAAGCACTGGTCATGCGCAACCGGGTGCCGGGCTTGAGAATTTCGCTGAATTCACTTTCCAGAATGGCGACCTGTTCGTTGTCGAGCCATTTGTTGAGGCGGATCACCAGCGTGTCGCCGACAAAACGACTCGAATGGAAGACCCGATAAAAATCGTCGATGATCTGCACCGCTTCGACGGGATCGCGGGTCATCGAGAAGAGACCAAAATCCTCGCCGGAAATCAGGCCGCGCCGCAACAGGGTCTTTTTGATAAACTCAAACCATTCTTCCCAGTAGTCGCCAGTTTCGTCATCGATCATGACCAACGGCAGCGGCGGATTTTTCCCGGTCTGCATCAGCGTCATCGTCTCCATCGCTTCGTCGAGGGTACCGAATCCACCTGGGAAGAGTGCCACCGCCTGGGCTTCCTTGAGAAACGCCACCTTGCGATTGAAAAAATAGCGGTAGACGATAACCTTGTCGCTCGCCGACATAAAAGGATTGGTTTCCTGTTCGAACGGCAGATGAATATTGACCGCAAAGGAGTTGTCAGCACCGGCTCCTTCGTTCCCCGCCTGCATGATGCCGCCACCGCCGCCGGTGATCGTCATCCAGTTGCGCTCCGCCATCAAGCGGGCAAAAGTCACACATTTTTGATAGATCGCCTCGTCCGGAGCGGTGCGCGCCGAACCGAAGATCGTCACCTTGCGCCGATTGCGGTAAGGGCCGAAGATCTTGTTGGTGTAGCGCATCTCCTTCATGGTGGTGCGCATCAGTTTGAGATCAGCCAGGTAATCGCTTTCCTGACCGGCCTTCAGCGCACTCAGAATCATCTCACGGATGATCCGGGGTTGATGCACTTCAGCGCTTTTCATCAGTTGATCGATCAACTCATCGACAACCGCGTTATGACGATCAAAATGAAGCTCCATCGATTTATCCTTCATAATAAACGGGGCGAGGGTACTAGCGGCGCAACGCCGACGGCGCGACCAGGGTCGCGCCGTCGGCGTTGCGCATCAAGTATAAGTGGTCGAAGAAGCCCGTAAGCCGGGTTCTGTCCCCCGCCGCAGTCACCTGCGACGAAGTGATGGTCATTCATCTAGGATCGCCGTTGCCGACGACCTCAAGCGGCCTGACCCGGGAGCCTTGGACGGACCGTCCTCAAACGCTCCCCTATTTGGCCTTGCTCCGGATGGGGTTTACCTGGCTTCCGTCGTCACCGCCGGAACCGGTGAGCTCTTACCTCACCCTTTCACCCTTACCTGCCGACGCCAAGGCGACGGCGGGCGGTCTTCTCTCTGTGGCACTTTCCCTGGGGTCACCCCCGGTCCCCGTTAGGGACCATCCTGTCCTGTGGAGCCCGGACTTTCCTCCCCCCGCCTGCGCCAAGGCGACGGCGGGCGGCGACCATCCGTTCTTCTCCGACCACGCGTGATCTCAGCTATCCTGATTGACGTAAATAAGCCGGTTGCAGTGTGGGCACGACTCAATCGACTGAAGCAAAAAAAGGCTGTTGAACAACTGGGGGGGCAACTTCATGTTACACCCGAGACAGGCCCCGGCACTGGCGGCGACGACCGCCAAACCAGCCCGCCGGTCAAGCAACATCTGGTACCGCTTGCGCACCGCTGCTGGCAATTTTTTAAGCAGCTCGGCGCGGTGTTCGTTGTGCTCCGCCATCTCCTGATCAAAGCTGTCCAGTTGCACCGCGATCTCGGCGTCCCGTTGGGCACCCTTGGCGGAGAGCGCAGCAAAGGCCTCGTCTTTCTCCGTCTTGTCTTCTGCCAAGGCAGCAATGGCTTCATCCTTGGCTTTGACCTGATCCTGTTTTTCTTTGGTAATCCGTTTCGCCGTATCGATTTCCTTGAGGACCGCGACGTATTCCTTCTGCGTCTTGATTTCAGGAAGCCGGTTTTCGGCGCGGAGGATGTTGGCACTCTCCCGGGTCAGTGCGTTGCTCAGCTCGACACGCTGTTCTTCCAGGCTATCAATCTGGTTCTGGAGTTCATCAACCATGGCCTTGACGCGCTCTTGCTCCGTCGCCAGCCCGGCGCGTTCCTCGCTTAATACCTTGCGCTCGCGAAGTGAACTATTGATCGTGTTGTCGAGTTTCTGAAGTGTTATTAAGGTGTGTAGCTGCTCTTGCATTTTTCCTCCCGGTCGCTTCTCTGCGGTGTATGTTCGATGAAGTTCACAAATATTTGAATGGATCACATTCGGTGGTCAGCGCGTTGATTTCCAGTCGATAGCCTTTTTTTTCCGCAGCGCCGCGCAACGCCTGCTCCAGCCCCCGAACCATAATTTTTTCCGTTGCAAAGTGCCCGGCGTCAATCACCGCGATCCCCAGTTCCTCGGCGCGACGCGCCGTGTGGTAATCGACATCCCCGGTAACGAGTACGTCCGCGCCCTGCCGCTGCGCCCCGACCAGTAACGAGGCCCCACTGCCGCCGCAGACGGCAACCTTGCCGACCATTCTGGAACAATCGCCGACCAGACGCAAGGTGCTGATTTCCAGACGTTCCTTAACCTGATCAACAAAATCGGCCAGGGAAATTTTTTGCGTTGTCATCCCCAGTCGACCAAGGCCGATATCAGCCCGACGATTGTGCAGCGGAACGACATCATAAGCGACCTCTTCGTAAGGGTGTGCGGTGAGCATCCGCTGCAACGTCCGCGGCAGAGCCTCCGCCGGGACAATCGTCTCCAGACGGACTTCCTCGACCTGCGTCATCGTTCCGGGGGTGCCGACAAACGGCGTACTCCCTGCACCGGGCCGAAAGGTGCCGGTCCCGGACGTTCGAAAAGAACAGTGGTCATAGTTGCCGATCGCCCCCGCACCCGCTGAAAAAAGGGCTGTGGCCACCGCGTCTTCGTGCCCGAGCGGCACGTAGACGGTCAGTTTGAACAACTCTCCGGCGGCGGCCAGCGGCAGCGTATTGAGCAGTCCCAGCCGTTCAGCCAGCCAGTCATTCAAGCCGGCAGCGGCTCGATCAAGATTGGTATGGGCACAAACGATGGCAATATCATCCTTGATTGCCTGGCGGACAATTTCACCGACACTGCCATCGGCGGTCACCTTTTGCAACGGCTTGAAAATCAACGGATGATGGCAGACCAGCAGTTGTGCGCCGCCGCGCCGCGCCGCGTCAAGTGCCGCCGCTGTCGGGTCCAGACTAACCAACAATCGCGCGACCGTCTGCCGGACATCTCCGACCTGAAGGCCAACGTTGTCCCACTCTTCCGCCAGTCCCGGAGGGTAAAGTGCGTGCAGCAAACCAACAATATCGTGCAGTTTTACATCGTTTTTTTTAGCCATGTCCCGCGCACAAATGAGAAAGAGTGCAGCGGTGGTAGACCCGTTGCACTCTTTCGTTCTTGCCTGACTGATGGATAAGTCGATATGTTAAAATGAGTCGTTGCCTCATGCCGTTTCCGAAAATGGTGGGCCCACCAGGATTCGAACCTGGGACCAACCGGTTATGAGCCGGTGGCTCTACCAACTGAGCTATAGGCCCGTGTCAAAAAAACAGTCTATGCATTTCGTTTTATCATGTCAAGCATGTATTAAAGAAAAATTTATCGATTTGATAAAAACAACCCTGTCGCTACGCGTGATAATGTTTTTGAATTGTCCTGTCATTTAGCGTATATTGCCGCATATGACCAAAAACGTTGACGAAAGAAAAGCGTTACTGCGTACGCTGACCGCGATGGAGCAGGAGCTTAAAGAGCTGCAGATTCGCTATGAACAATATTTCGCCGGGATTGAAAAGCGCGAACCTTATCAGGATCGCGAGGATCTGGCGCGCCGCATTCGGGTCGTGACTTCGCGCCACATTGTGCAGACCGATTTACGTTTCCGCCGCCAGAATATCGCCACCCGTTTTCACTCCTATGCAGGGAACTGGGACCGCATCCTGCGGCTGATGGATGAGGGGAAATATCACCGTCAACCGGGTGCCAAAACAGTTTCCTCTCCACCCGCCACAAAGTCCGGCGCAAACAATCCTGCCGCGCTCAGCGAAGCGGATAGGCTCTTCAATCAACTGGTCGCCGCGCACCACGCGAGCGGCAGGACCGGGCCGCCGCCGCAACGGGAACAGGTGGCCGTCGCCATCGAACGACAACGCAGCAAGATCAAGGAAAAATTCGGTGAGCGTGAAGTCGAATTCAATGTTGTTATCGAGGAGGGTAAACCACGGATCAAGGTCCGTCCGAAAAACTGACGTGGAGCGCCCGCATGCCTCCGGTTACAAGTAAAACCGCATTGATTCTCGCCGGGGGCGGGATTATGGGGGCGGCCTATGAAATCGGCAGTCTGACGGCCCTCGACCGGCTCTTTTCTCCCGGCTTCAGCACCCGTCGCTTTGGCACTTACATCGGTGTCAGCGCCGGTTCGGTGATTGCCGCCCTGATTGCCAACCGCATCGCCCCCGCAGAACTGTTTTATGCGATCAGCAACGATGAACACACTGTTTTCAACTGGAACCGGCGCGATATTTACCGCTTTGAGCTGACCGGGCTTGCTACTTCCTGCATGAATGTGCTGCGCAACGGCGTTAAAGTCTTTCGCCATCACCGCCAGCGCGGCTGGGGATTTTCTCTGGCTGACCTCCCGACGATCATCCAGGAGCAGTTTCCGGCGGGGATCTTCTCCCTCGCACCGATGCAGCACTACCTCTGTTCATCGTTCCAGAAGGAGGGCATTGTCGACAACTTTGCCCGCTTGCAGAGCAAGCTGCTCATTCCGGCTTACGATCTCGATCTGGGGGAACGGGTTGTTTTCGGCACCGGGGAACGGCAGGACATGCATATCTGTGCGGCAATCACCGCTTCCTGCTCGATTCCATTTTTCTTTCGTCCCTGGCAGATCGGCACAAACTATTATCAGGACGGCTCCTACGGACAAGGGGGACATCTCGACCTCGCCGTGGAACGTGGCGCCAAACTGATTATTTTAATCAACCCGCGGGTGCCGATCAGCAACAACCGTGAGCGCGTGTGCCTGCCCTCCATGTCTTACGGCAACTGTTCGAGCATCGCCAACCTCGGCATCACCTTCGCCTGGGAACAGATGCAACGTGTAGAAACGCAGGTAAAAATCAATTTGGAAGTCGAAGCATTGCGCCGCACCCGCCCGGACATTGATGTGATCGTCATGGAGCCTGGCGGCGAAGAGGCGTTGCTCTTTTTTCAGAGCCCGATGAGCCAGCAGGCGCGTAACCACATCATGGATTACGGTTATCACCTGACCCTCAGCCAGCTAAGCTCACGTTTTGATGCGCTGGAAGAAATATTTACCCGCCACGGCATCTCCGTTCGCAATGATCGACTCGAAGCAGCCCCACCGACAACGCGTCAAACATACCGATGAAGATCCTTTTCGTTACCCTCCACGCCCGTCGCTCACCGCAAGCCACTCCGCTGGCCGCAGGGTGTTTGGTTGCAGCGTTGCCAGCAACACAACAAGCCGACTGTGTGCTGCTCGACTTCTTCCCCGATCACTCCGAAACAGAAATTCTTGCGGCCCTGCGCGAGGAGCAGCCGGACATTATCATCGAGCCGATCTACCTCTGGAACCGGGAACGGATCGGTGCATTGAACCGGCACCTGCGCGCGGAATATCCCGCGTTGATTCTCATCGGCGGCGGACCAGAGGCGACCGCCGATCCGACTGGAACACTGGCTGCCTGCGCGCTGTCCGTCGCCGTTCGCGGGGCGGGGGAAGGCCCGCTGCCGACATTGCTCGCGGCGCTCGCGGAAGGTCGAGCACTGGCAACGGTTGCGGGGATCACCTATGCCACCGGCACCGGGATCTGCCATACGCCTGATGCGCCCCGGTGCGCAGCGCAGACCTTCAACTCGCCCTGGTTGAACCGGAGTCTGGTTGCACAGCCCGCTAGCGGGGTACTCTGGGAAGTCGCTCGCGGCTGCTCCTTCAGCTGTGATTTTTGTTTCGATGCAGGGGGCGTGCGCGGTGTACAGGCGCTGCCTTTGAACCGCCTGGAGCAGGAGTGGGAACTTTTTTGCAAGACCGGGATTGCGCAGCTGTGGGTTCTCGATTCGACCTTCAACGTTCCCCCCGCACGCGGCAAACGGCTGCTGCGGATGCTCCTGCGTCACCCGGCCGACATCCACCTGCATTTCGAGGCCAAAGCCGAGCACCTGGATCGCGAAACCGTCGCATTGCTGAGCAGGCTGCCCTGTTCGGTGCAAGTGGGTTTACAGTCAACCCACGCAGCGGTGCTGCGCGCCATGCACCGCCCGTTTGACTTCGACCGTTTCAGCGCCGGGGTCACCCTCTTAAATAGCGCCGGGATCACCTTCGGCATCGACCTGATCTACGGTCTGCCCGGTGACAGCGCCGCCGGCTTTCGTCAAAGTCTCGACCGGGTGCTCGCGCTGCAACCGAATCATCTCGACATCTTCCCGCTGGCGGTGCTCCCCGGCACCACCCTGGCCGAACGATGCACTGAATTCGGTCTGCGCGCACAGGTCGCCCCGCCCTACACCCTGCTCGAAGCGAACGACTTCAGCGCCGCCGACCTTGCGGCCTGTGACCAGCTCGCCGCCGCCTGCGGTCTTTTTTACAACTGCGGTCGTGCGGTCGGTTTACTGTCGATCTTGCTGGCCGCCTGTGAGTTGGACGCCTGCGCATTTCTCGAAGGTTTCTGGCGTTGGCTGACGGCTGATCGCCACCTTTCTGCGGCGGAGCTGACCCGCGCCGAAAACTGGTCCCCGGCGCGGGTGCTGCCGCTCCAGCACGGTTATCTCGCCGAGCTCCTGCGCCAGCGACACAAGGAACATCTGCGGGCGGCGGTTGAAGACCTGCTCAACGATCGCTTTTACGGCGCGGAAACTTTGCTCGGGCCGGAAACGCTCCCCCCTGCGGATGTCGCTGCGAAGCAAGCCTGGACTCGCCGCTGGCGTACTGCCGAAACGTTGCGCCTGGGAGATTTTCATTATGAGATCGATGCGTTGCAGTCGCTGGGGGGAAAGAGCCTGGAACGGTTCGTCCATACCGCCAGGGCAACCGGCTCGACGGCTCTTTATCTGCGCCGCAACGGCGAACTGATCTGTGAATCGCTCAGCGACGAGTTTGCCCGACTGCTGAAGATGAGTGACGGTTCGTGTACTCCGGAGGAGATTTTTGCCGGTCGGCTGCCGCGCACCGAGGCGGAGGAACTGTTGCTGTTTGCGGTGCAGGAAGGGTTGCTGGTCAAAGCCTGATGTTTGATGCACTCGCAAAAACTCAAAGGATGGCTAAGCAAAAATTTCGTCCTCCAAGGCTTGGTGGTTTTTCACGGGCGTCAGGTAGGTCGAGGTCATGAAAAACCAGCGTAACGCAGCAGGGCGGACTTTTTGCGACGCCATCAACTGTCAATCCAGCTGCTGATTTTACCTGAGGCAAGGGAAATAGTCAAAATCTCTGCATGGCACAAATCGACCTTGACTCCCTCATCCTGAAACCAGATAATGCCGACTCTAATCAATCCATACGGGGAGACGGGGGCATGATCCAACACACCTATGCAGCAGTCATCCTGGCGGCGGGTCAGGGCACGCGCATGAAGTCGCAGTTGCCTAAAGTTTTGCATCCGTTGGCCGGGCAACCACTGGCGGCCTGGCCACTGAACCTGGCCGAACAGTTGCATTGCCAACCGCAAGTCATGATTGTCGGCCACGGCAGTGAGCGCGTCAAAGCGGCGTTCAGTGAGCGCGATGTCCTGTTTGTCGAACAGCGTGAGCAACTCGGCACCGGCCACGCACTGCTCTGTGCGGCGGCGGCACTGGAAAACTTTTCCGGCACCTTACTCCTTTTCTGCGGCGATGTTCCGCTGCTGAAGAAAACCACTATCGAGACATTATTGCACCGTCACCATGCGGCCGGGGCGGCAGTTTCCGTCCTGACCACCATGATGCCCGATCCAACCGGTTATGGCCGCATCATCCGCGAAAACGGCGCGGTCACAGCGATTATTGAAGAAAAGGATGCGAGCACCGAACAGCAGCAGGTGCATGAAATCAATACCGGCATCTACGCCTTCGCCGCCCCCTTTGTCTTTGCAGCCCTGCGTCAGGTTGGACGCGGCAATGCTCAGGGAGAATATTATCTGACCGACATCATCGGCATCGCCCGCAGTCAGGGGAAGACGGTTTGCGCGATCGCGACTGACGATACCGATGAAGCAATGGGCATCAATGATCGCGTGCAGTTGGCGCACGCCGCCACGATCGTGCGCCGCCGCATCAACGAACAACTGATGCGCGCCGGGGTCACGTTGATCGATCCGGCAACAACCTATATCGACGCTACGGTCACCATTGCCGCCGACACCCTGGTTCACCCCAATGTCCATCTGCGCGGCACCACTTGCATCGGTGCCGATTGCATCATCGAACCCGGCGCGGTGATTACCGATTGCCGGTTGGGTGATCACGTCCATATTAAATCCGGTTCGGTGCTGACCGGGGCGGAGCTCGGTAACGGCTGCACAATCGGTCCGATGGCCCACCTGCGACCGGGAACCGTATTGGTCGGCAACAACAAACTCGGCAATTTTGTCGAAACAAAAAAAGCCGTCTTTGGCGAAAAATCGCAAGCCAGCCACTTGACGTACATCGGTGACGCCGAGGTCGGTAAAAATGTCAATTTCGGCTGCGGAACGATCACCTGCAACTACGACGGGATCAACAAGTACAAAACGATCGTCGAAGACGACGTTTTCGTCGGCAGCGACACTCAGTTGATCGCCCCGGTGACCATCGGTCGCAACAGCCTGATCGGTGCCGGCTCCACCATCACCGAAGATGTTCCGCGGGACGCCCTGGCGCTGTCTCGTGTCAGGCAGAAGATCGTTCCCGGCTGGCGCAACCGTAAACCAAAAACAGGGAAATAATCAAATTATGTGCGGAATTGTCGGCTATATTGGCACCCAGCAAGCTCCCCCCATTATCCTCGACGGCCTGCAACGGCTTGAATATCGCGGTTACGATTCAGCGGGGATTGCCATCCTCATGGCGGACCGGATCAAAACGCTTCGGGCCGAAGGAAAACTGAGTAACTTGTGCCGACGGGTCGCGGAACAACCGTTGACCGGGACCTGTGGCATCGGTCATACCCGCTGGGCAACCCATGGCCGCCCCTCCGAAACGAACGCCCATCCCCACGTTGCGGGTGGAATCGTTGTGGTGCACAACGGCATTATCGAAAACTACCTGGAGCTCAAGGAAGCGTTGCGCCAACGCGGCCATAATTTCCGCTCGGAAACCGATACCGAAATCATCGCCCACCTGATTGAAGAACAGTTCAAGGCGTGTGGTGACTTTGAAACGGCGGTGCGTAAAGCCCTCACCGAGGTGCGCGGCGCCTACGCTGTTGCGGTCCTCTGTGAGCAGGAACCGGATACGTTGATTGCCGCCAAGCAGGGATCACCACTGGTCGTTGGTGAAGGGCACGGGGAATTTTTTGTCGCTTCTGATATTCCGGCAATGCTCTCCCATACCCGTGACATGGTCTTTCTCGACGATGGAGAAGTGGCGGTCTTTACCCGCGAGGCCGCCCGTTATTCCGACCTGGCCGGAAACGTCCGGGTCAAGACCGTCAAGACTATCCTCTGGAACCCGCTGATGGCGGAAAAGGGGGGTTACAAGCACTTCATGCTGAAGGAGATTCACGAACAGCCACGCGCCATTGCCGACACCCTGGCGGGGCGTTTGCGTGAAGAAAGTGGCGACATCTACCTTGAAAATATCGGTCTGAGCAGCGACCAGTTGCGTGCCATCGACAAGATTTTTATCGTCGCCTGCGGGACTTCGTGGCATGCCGCGCTGGTCGGCAAATTTCTTATCGAAAAACTCAGCCGGGTTTCAGTCGAAGTCGATATCGCCAGCGAGTTCCGCTATCGCGACCCGATCATTACCGCCACGTCACTGACAATTCTGATCAGCCAGAGCGGTGAAACCGCCGACACCCTGGCGGCACTGCGCGAAGCGAAGGGGAAAAAGGGCAAGACCCTGACGATCTGCAATGTGGTTGAATCGTCGATTGCCCGCGAAAGTGACGGGGTGATCTACACCCACGCCGGGCCGGAGATCGGTGTTGCCTCGACCAAGGCGTTCACCACGCAACTGGTTGCGCTGCATCTTTTTGCACTTTATCTCGGCCGGACGCGCGCAACACTGTCGGCTCAGGACTGTCGGCAAGCGCAACAGAGCCTCGCAACCCTGCCGCGCCTGATCGAAGACGTGTTGCGACTTGACGCTACAATTAAACTGATTGCCCACGACTATATCACTGCTCGCGATTTTCTTTATCTCGGTCGCGGCAACCAGTATCCAATCGCTCTGGAAGGGGCTCTCAAGCTCAAGGAAATTTCCTACATCCACGCTGAAGGGTACCCCGCTGGAGAGATGAAACACGGCCCGATCGCCCTGATCGACGAACAGCTTCCGGTGGTGGTGATTGCCCCGCATAATGCCACCTATGAAAAAGTGATTTCGAACATGGAGGAAGTGCGAGCGCGGGGCGGAAAGATCATCGCGATCAGTAATCATGACCGATGGTCGCTGAACGGCAAGGTCGACCATCTGCTTGCGATCCCGACCACCGACGACGACCTGATGCCGATTCTGACCTCAATCCCGTTGCAATTACTGGCCTACCACATCGCCGTACTGAAAGGTACCGATGTCGATCAACCGCGCAACCTGGCCAAGAGCGTGACAGTTGAATAGCCTCTGTTTACGGCAACCGGCGCAGTGAGTTTTGAACATCGCGTTGGGAAACTGAAAAATCTTGGAAAATTGAAAACATTGAATTTCTTTCTGTCAATCAGCATTTAAATTTAACCCACTTAGAACTGTAATCGGCGTCGAATATTGACCCGCCAGATTCTTGTTTTTCGCTTTGTTATTGAGGACATAGATTTGTTTTGTGTATTGCCATTAGGTGCCGATGATGGGTCAAATTTGGATGCCGATTGACAAAAAAGAGGGCCGGGGAGTTTTTCGGAGTGCCGTTTTTTCACAATAACAAAAAATCTTGTCCCCTATCTTGCACCCCACAAAAAAAGGACTTACGACAAAAAATCGTAAGTCCTTTTTTTTACTGGTGGAGCTACGCGGGATCGAACCGCGGACCTCTTGAATGCCATTCAAGCGCTCTCCCAACTGAGCTACAGCCCCGAAACGGAGCCAACTTATATCAAAGCCCCTCTTGCCCTGTCAATAAAATTCTGCAACGCTTAGAAGCAATCCGCGCGGTGGTTCAGTGTTAATGCTGTTCGATAGCGAAAAGACTGGAAAGCTTGGGGAAAATCAATTAAACTCCGGTGTCTCATTTAATCTAGGGAGGAACGGATGTCCAAACGAAGAGTCATTTTTTGTTTGTTGCTGGTCACCTGGTGCTTGCTGATTTCCGCCTGCAGCAGGAAAGATACAGGTGAGACGGTGATGTTTCGCGGCGATGCGAGCCGCAGCGGCATTACAAAGGCCACTGCCGTGAAGACCCTCAGCGGGGTGCAGTGGCAAGTGCCGACCGGTTATGTGATTACAGCGTCACCGACAGTGGCGAACAATGTGGTATATATCGGCAGCATGGATCGAACTTTTCGGGCGCTGGAGGCAGCAACCGGCAAAGAACTCTGGAAGTTTGACGCGCAGGGGAAAGTTTTGTCGAGTGCTGCGGTTGCCGGCAATATTGTCTGTTTCGGGACGGATAAAGGAAGGTTCATTGCATTGAATCGCGCGACCGGGGTGTTGCTGTGGGAAATCGACGTCAACGGAGGGGGAATCAATGCTTCTCCGGTGATAGTCGGCAAGCAGGTGATTGTTGCCGATACCAACGGGCGTTTACTGGCAGCGGAGCTGAAGACCGGCAAGCAGACCTGGCAGTTTGAAGCGGGGGAAGCGATCGAATCGTCACCGGCAGTCAAGGATAAGCGGGTTTTTTTTGGAACGCGCAAGGGGCACCTGATTGCCGTCAATCTTGACGATGGCAAGGAAGTCTGGCGTTACAAGGTAAACCGCGCAATCGTGGCAACTCCTGCCGTTCAAGCGGGGATCCTGGTAGTCGGGAGCCTTGACCGTCGGCTTTATGCTTTTGATCCGGCCAGCGGCAAACTGCGTTGGCAGCAACGGTTGGGGAATGAAATTACATCCTCCGCGGCACTGCTGGGGGAAACCCTTTATGTGGGCTGCGATGACAATAATCTTTATGCGCTGGAATTGACTACGGGGAAATTGCGCTGGCGTTTTAAAACCGGCGGGATGGTCAATTCATCGCCGACCGTTGCCGACGGCGTGGTCTATTTTGGCAGTCGTGACAGTCATTTTTATGCGGTTGCAGCAGATACCGGCAAGGAGCTCTGGAAATTCAAGGCCGGGGGGTGGGTGCGAACGACTCCTGCGGTGGTCAAGGGGACGGTTTATTTTGGCAGTGATGACCGCAATATCTATGCGTTGCACTGATCCCCTGTAAATGATGAAATTGGTCTGCTGAATAAATCATGACCCGATTCAAATGAGTCGGGTCATGTTGTGTGTCGATGCCTGAAATGTTCCCGCCCAGAATCAATATTCTCCATATTTTTCCTTGAGCGCACTCCAGTCAGCTTCAATTTCTTTTTCCAAAGCAGGTTTGCGCCCCGCCAGGTTGATGGCGTTGAACAAGGTGCCGAAGGCCGCTGAAATCTGATCAAGACGCACGTAAGCGGTGGTGGCGTGCTGCAGGATACGCGCGGCAACTTCTTTGCTCGGTTGTGCTGCCAAGCCACGATTAAAAAAACGCAGGGCGCCGCGCATGTCGCCAGCCCGCTCCGTGAGGACGCCCTGAATATCGAAGTACGCTGCGCTGTTTGTCAAAAGTTGCTGACTCAATTGTTTGGCGGTTTCGGGGTCATCCAGCTTGAATAATGCCAGGAGAGACAGGCGATAAATAAACTCGTTGCGCCGCGGGTGCTCGGGGGGGAGTCGCTCCAGTAGCTTCTGGTAGTTGGTGCGGGCGTCCTGCCAGCGAGACATCACTTCAAGGATTTCACCGTAGCGCAGGGCGTGGTCGGCTTCATGGGGGGCAAGTTCAATGGCCGCTGCCAGCTCAGCCGCTGCGGCAGAGAATTGTCTGTCGGTAATATGCGATTCAGCGCTGAGACGTAAATCCTCTGCGCTGCGCTGCGGCGGGGCCGCTGTCCCGGCACAGCCGGACAGAATGAGCGCGACAAAAGCGGTCAGGAGCCAGATTGCGAACGCCGGTCGATTCATGATCTTTGTTTCAACAAGATTACATCACAAGGTGATACCGGTAAGCAGTTTGAGTGCTTCACAATACTTTTCAGCGGTTTTGGTGACGATTTCTTCCGGCAGTGGAGGGGGCGGAGCGGTTTTCCCCCAGTCAAGGGTTTCAAGGTAGTCGCGTAGAAACTGCTTGTCAAAGCTCGGTTGCGGACCGCCGGGGCGGTAGCTTTCTTGCGGCCAGAAACGCGATGAATCGGGGGTTAGTGCTTCATCAATCCAGATCAGCTGGCCGTCGCGCAAGCCGAATTCAAATTTGGTGTCGGCAATGATAATGCCCTTTTCGGCGGCGATTGAACGTGCCCGCTGGTAAATCTTCAGGGAGATTTCACTGATTTGCTCGGCGACATCTTTGCCACACAATTCAATGGTACGCGCCAGTGAAATGTTTTCGTCATGGTCGCCCAGCTCGGCCTTGGTCGAAGGCGTGAAGAGGTCTTCAGGAAGTTTGTCGCTTTCCACCAAACCTGGCGGCAGTGCAATGGAGCAAATGCTCCCCTTGTCACGATACTCTTTCCAGCCCGAACCGGAGACATAGCCGCGCACGATACACTCGATGGGGAGCGGATCGGCCTTGACCACCAGCATCGAGCGCCCTTCCAGCTGTTTGCGGTAGGGGTGGGTAATGGCGGGGAAAGCATCGACGTCGGTGGCGATGATATGGTGCGGAATAAGGTCGCCCATCTGCTCGAACCAGAATTTGGAGATTTGGGTCAGAACGATACCCTTTTGCGGTATCCCTTGATCCATGATCACATCAAAAGCGGAAATCCGGTCACTGGTGACAATCAGCAGATGCTCGCCAAGATCGTAGATGTCGCGGACCTTGCCACGATTAACCAGCTTGAGACCAGGAAAGTCCGTGTTCATCACTAATGGTGTCATGTTATTTCTCCCCCAAAAAGTTGCGCAGAATCGGAGTATAGACGATGGTTGCGGCGTCTTTCAGCGCTTTGATACGCGTATTAACGGCCTCATCTTCCTTGCGGGCCAGCAATGCCTTTTCAACCTCGGCACGCTCGCCGTCGAGTTGACTCATGTCTGCCGCAAGCTGTTCGGTGCGTTTGGCAAGCACATAATTACCGTCAACGGTGTAGACTTCGGGAAGAATCGACTGATCCACCGGCAGTGCGAATGCGGCATCAACCAGTGCTGCGGCATTGCCCAACCGAGGAACAAAATCACCGTACGAGCGGCTGAATGGCTCGGTTTCCTCCAGCTCAACGTTGAATTTTTTGGCCAGTTCCCCCAGCCGTGCGCCATCCTGTGCTGATTTCAGTGCTTGTTCCGCAGTATTTTTCGCCAATGTTACGCTCGCTGCGGAACGCAAGGCTTTTTCTACCTTGGCGCGGACTTCGCTCAATTCCGGGAGCCGACTGGGCTGTCGTTCCTTGATGGTCAACAGAAAGATTCCCTGTCCGTCGATGGCGACTGGTCGTGCCAGCTTGCCGTCTTCGAGGCTGAACGCAGCGCTGCTGATTTCAGCGGAGACCCCGATGCCGTCGATCGCTTCATCACGCGCAAAAAAACCGGTTTCCTTGATGCCAAGATTATTGTCTGTGGCGGCGTCGTCGAGGTTCCCCGTTTTGCGATTGATATTAAAGGCATCCATGGCTTTTTCCATCGCTAACTCACGGGCCTTTTGCGTGCGTAAAGCACTTTTGAGGAGGTCGCTGACCTCGGCAAGCGGTTTGACTCCGGCGGCAATGTAGCCGGTTGTCTTGATGATGTGCAGGCCGAACGGTGTTTCGACAATGTCGCTGACCGCGCCCGGTTGCAGAGCGAAAGCAGCCTTTTCAAAGGAGGCAACCATTGCGCCACGACCGAAATAACCAAGGGAACCTCCCTGCTTGGCGGTACCCTGATCATCAGAATATTTTTTCGCCAGCGCGGCAAAGTCACCATCGTCGCGAACTTCAGCAAGAATTTTTTCGGCCAGTTTGCGCTTCGCCTGACGGGTGTCCTCATCGGCATTTTCGGCGATTTTGATCAGAATATGTGAGGCTTCGGCCTGTTCGGGGACGTCATATTCGACCAGATGACGACGATAATAACGGCTGATTTCCTCATCGCTGAAGGTAATCTCATCGGCGTAACGCGCCGGTTCAAACTGCAAGTAACGCAACGAAAGCCGCTCCGGAAGGCGGAATTCCTCGCGTTTGTCAGCGAAAAAATCTTCCAGGGCACGCTCCGTTACTTTGACCTTGTTTTCAAAGAGCGCCGGAACCATGCGGATAAAGGCCAACGTGACCTTTTCGTTACGCGTCTTGAATTCTGTTTCAATCTCCGCGTCGCTGACAGTAATCCCCGCTTTGAGCTGATTACGCACCTTTTCTGCCAGCAGTTCATTGGTTTGCAGCGCTTCAAATTCGTCACTTGTCATGCGCTGATAAGCCAGACTTTGCAGATAGCGTTCCTTGCTGAACACGCCGTTGTCCTGAAATGCCGGGATCTGCGCTATGCGTGCAACCAGCTCTGCTTTGCTGACCGATAAACCGAGTTTTTTCGCTTCCTGCAGCAACAGGGTTTCCTCCACGATCATCTCCAGGGCCTGCTGGCGCAGCCCAAGCTGTTTCTCCAGTGCCGGGGAAAACTGTTCCCGGTAGACATTCTGGTAAAAACGATAGAGATTGCCGTAAGTCGTCTGGTAGGACTGGTAGCTGATCGGCTCGCCGTTGACGGTGGCGGCAAGAGTTGTGTCGTTGGTGCCGTTGCCGCCGGGGGCTGTCATCATCGCATAACCGATAACGAAGCTGAGAATGATTACGGCAAAGGCCACCTTGATCAAGACCGATTTTTGTTGTGAACGCATATGACCGAGCATGGGCGGTATAACTCCTTGTGAGTAATTTGTGGCACCATATAAACAGCGCCGCATGTTAGCCAATCAAGGGGTGTTTTGCAATAGCAAAGTTCCTTTTAGTTCTTGAAAATCCGCTGTTTATTTGCTAGTTTGGTGCGGATTTAATGGTGTTTGTCAGAATTCGCTTCGAACGGAGCAGTTAAAGGATACGGGGAGTTACCAGTGAATATCTTCAACTCAATCTGGGGTTTGTTCTCGAATGATCTCGCCATTGACCTGGGCACGGCGAACACGCTGGTGTACGTAAAAGGCAAAGGGGTGGTTGTGAGTGAGCCATCAGTGGTGGCGATCCAACGGGATGCGCTGGGACAAAAAAAGGTTCTCGCGGTCGGCACGGAGGCTAAACTGATGTTGGGGCGGACCCCCGGCAGCATTGTCGCGATCCGGCCGATGAAGGATGGGGTCATTGCCGATTTTGATGTCACCGAGGAGATGTTGCGTTATTTTATTCGCAAGGTGCACAACCGCAAAACACTGGTGCGCCCCCGGATCGTCATCTGTGTGCCGTCGGGGATTACTCAGGTGGAAAAACGCGCGGTCAAGGAATCGGCTGAATCGGCCGGAGCGCGGGAAGTTTACCTGATCGAAGAGCCGATGGCCGCAGCGATCGGTGCGGGGATGCCGATCACCGAGGCGTCCGGCAACATGATCGTTGATATCGGTGGCGGGACGACCGAGGTTGCGGTGATCTCGCTGGCGGGGATCGTCTACGCCAAAAGTGTCCGCGTCGGGGGGGACAAGATCGACGAAGCGATCGTGCAGTATCTCAAACGTAAATACAATCTCCTCGTCGGTGACCGGACCGCCGAGCAGATCAAGATCGAAATCGGCAGTGCTTACCCTGATGACGAAATCCACTGCATGGATGTCAAGGGGCGTGATCTGGTCAGTGGTATCCCCAAGACCCGCGAGATCGATTCAAATGAAATTCGTGAGGCAATCTCCGAACCGATCAATGCGATTGTCGAAGCGGTGCGGATTGCGCTGGAGCAGACTCCTCCCGAACTGGCATCGGATATTGTCGACAAGGGGATCGTCCTCGCCGGTGGCGGGGCCTATCTGCGCAACCTGGATATCCTGCTCCGCGAGGAGACCGGTCTGCCCGTTGTTGTTGCCGAAGATCCGCTGACCTGTGTCGTCCTTGGTTCGGGCAAGGTCCTTGACCAACTCGATTTGTTGAAGCGTGTCACCGTTTCCTCCTGATGACGGCACATCAGACTGCCAGCCGTCGGCGGATGTCGTTCCGTATTGATTGAAGAGGGCCGCGGCCCTCTTTGCCTATTTTGAAACGCGGAACTGATGAATTTTTTCTCCCGGTATCGTCCGAAAATTCTTGCCCTGCTGCTGCTTCTGGCGGCACTGCTTTTCTATACGGTCGGTTTGCGCGCGACTGCTTCGAGCAGTCTTTTTGAACGCGCGGTGATCTCCCTCACTGCTCCGCTCCAGCATCTCATCACCTCCGCGTGTCAGCGTACTGCTGAACTCTGGACCCATTACCTGTGGTTGGTTGAAACCGCTTCCCGCAACGAACAACTGCAGGACGAAAATCGCCGCTTGCGTGGTCAGTTGGCGGCGGTTACAGAAGTCAGCCTTGAGAACGATCGTTTGCGCAAACTGCTCAACTTCAAGCAGGAAATCAAGTTACGCACCTTGCCGGCCCGCGTGATCGCCGAGGACGCGACCAACTGGTTTCAGACGGTCGTTATCGACAAAGGTGCGAAACACGGGCTGCGTGAAGGGCTGCCGGTGGTTGTCGCGGAGGGGGTGGTGGGCCGGATCATTCGTGTTTCCGTGCGCGAGTCGCGGGTGCTGTTGATTACCGATGCGTCCTCAGCGGTTGCGGCGATTATTCAGCAGAACCGGACCCGCGGCATTTGCCGCGGTCGGGGCACAACCCTCTCTTTTGAATTTGTTTTACGTCAGCAGCCGATTGCAGTTGGTGACCGGATTGTTACTGCCGGGACCGGCGGGGTCTTCCCCAAAGGTCTGCCGCTCGGGATTGCCAGCAAGGTTGACGTTGACGAGTATGGACTTTTTCAACAGGTTGAAATGGTGCCGCTGGCCGATTTTGCTCGCCTTGAGGATGTGCTGGTCTTGCTGCCGGAGGAATCATGAGTCGGCTGATTGTTTATCTGTTGACAGGATTACTCGTTGTCCTGGTGCAAACAGCGTTCCTCGCGTTCTTCCCGCTCCGCCCACTCAAACCGGAATTTTTGTTAATTCTGACGGTTTATCTCGCGCTGCACGAATCACTCATCAAAGGCGGTCTGCTGGTCTATCTGTTCGGTTCCCTTTACGATGTCTTTGCCGGCCCCTTTTGGGGATTGCACGGGTTTACTTTTTTGCTCGTTTATTATTTTACGCGGGGGATTGCCAGCCGCATGAACACTGAAAGTTCCGCTTCGCTGATCGTGCTGGTGGGGAGTGGAACGATTTTGCATGTCGCCGCGCTATTCTTTTCGCTGGCCTATTTTGCGGACATTTCTGGTGGTGTCTGGCTGATTTTCTGGCAACTCTTTCCGCAGACGCTCCTTAATTTACTCGCGACCGGGCTGTTGATCATGTTTCTCAGTACCCTTCAACGCCGTTTCCCCCGCCTGGATATTCCTGGTGTCCAGCGCCTGGATGATGTCTGATGAAACTGAAGCCGGGGTGGGCCGAACTACCAGTTTTCAGGCGACGTTTCATTTATCTGTCGATTTGCGCCGCAGTTGTTTTCCTCCTCTTGATCCTGCGTCTCTGGTATCTCCAGGGGGTGCGCAGTGAATATTATCAGCGACTGGCTGAAAAAAACCGCAGCCGTTTTCTGCCGGTTGAAGCGCCGCGCGGATATGTCTATGATCGCAACGGCAATCTGTTGCTCGACAACCGCCCAGCTTTCGACATTGTTGCCTTGCGTCAGGAAGTCGAGGATCCCGAGCACCTGTTTGGGCAATTAGCGCCCCTGCTCGATGTGCCGGTCCCGTTATTGCGTGAACGGTGGGTGAGAGGGAAAAAACAGCCGCGTTATCAGCCGATAATGCTGGCCGGGGATGTGAATCGCGACTGCGTCGATCGGGTTCAGGAAAATTCTGTGCATTTGCCGGGCGTACTGGTCGAAGTCAAGCCATTGCGCGCCTACCCTTACGCGGAACTGGCGTCTCACCTGTTTGGCTACCTGGGAATGATTTCCGAGCAGGAACAGCGTTCGGCGGCTTTTGGCGGCTATCGTCCCGATGCATTGGTCGGGCGGGCCGGTCTGGAACGTGAGTTTGAATCATATCTGCGCGGGATCGATGGCGAACGGCGGGTCGAGGTGGATGTCCGTGGCCGTGAGCTGCGGATTCTCAATCTGGTTGCACCGATACCGGGGAACAAGGTCTTTATGACCATTCGCCGCGATATCCAGCAGGTGGCGGAAGACGCTTTTGGCGATCAGTCAGGGGCGATTGTCGCGCTTGATGTGCGTAATGGTGAAATTCTGGCGCTGGCCAGTCGTCCACCCTACGGCCCCGCCTCCTTTGCGCGGGGGATCAATGCTGAAGAGTGGCAGACGTTGCTCAACAACCCCCGTCACCCGATGCAGGACAAGGCTTTACGCGGCCAGTACCCGCCGGGATCGACCTTCAAACCGGTTACTGCACTGGCCGCGTTGCAGTCAGCGAGTGTCAATGCAGATTTTAGCGTTAACTGCAAGGGCAGCTTTGAACTTGGACCAGCGACCTATCGCTGCTGGAAGAAGGGGGGACATGGCCCGACCGATCTGAAAAAAGCAATGCGCGAGAGTTGCGATGTCTGGTTTTATCAAGCTGGCGTTGCCACCGGGATCGACCAGCTTTCAAAGATGGCGTTCGCCCTCGGTCTGGGCAAAGAACTTGGCTTTGCCCTGGACACCGAACGGTCAGGATTGATTCCCACTCAGCAGTGGAAAAAGCGGCGTTTTAATGATCGCTGGTACGATGGCGAGACGGTTATCGCCGCGATCGGTCAGGGGTACGTGCTCACCACGCCGCTCCAGTTGGCGGTGATGACCGCCACGATTGCCAACGGGGGGAAGGTTTGGCGACCCCGCGCGGTTAACCGGGTCGAATCGCTGGACGGAGAGACTCTGTTTGCGACCGAACCGGAAATGCTCATCGACACGGCTCTCGACCCACGGGCCTTGAAAGCAGTACAGCAGGGGATGGAGGCGGTTGTCAACGAGAGCGGCGGAACCGGGTGGGCCGCTCGCCTGGCGGGGATCAGGGTTGCCGGAAAGACCGGGACGGCACAAGTGGTGCGGCGTAAAAGCGATGAAGAAGAAGAACGGTCCCAGGGAGAGGAAATTCCCTACCAGTTCCGTGATCACGCGCTCTTCATTGCCTATGCCCCGGCACAAAATCCGGAAATTGCGGTTGCGGTGGTGGTAGAACACGGCGAACACGGCGGCAGCGCAGCCGCGCCTATTGTCAGAGCGGTCCTCGCCAGCTATTTCAGCAGCGCAGGCACCAAACCGGAAAGACAAAGATGAAAACAAGCCATGTTTGATCGACGGTTACTGACCAACTTTGACTGGGTTCTGATTTTGATCGTGCTGTTGCTGGCAACCGCCGGGGTGGTCAACCTTTACAGTGCGACCTCCAACGGAGCTGTCCATTCGGCGTTTTACCTGAAACAGCTGACCTGGATCGGGGGTGGGCTGGTGGTTGCCCTGGGCGTCAGTCTGTTCGATTATCGTCACCTGCAATATGCCGGTTTTTACCTTTATGGCGTGAATCTGCTGCTGCTGCTCTTTGTGCTTGTTGCGGGGGAAGCCAGAATGGGGGCAACCCGCTGGATTCGTCTCGGCTTTATGAATCTGCAACCGAGTGAATTGATGAAGATTGTGATCATCATCGCGCTGGCTTACTACCTGAGTGAACGCAGTTCGTTGTTCGGTTTCAGTCTTCTTGAACTGACGATACCGCTGGCGTTGATCGGGGTTCCGGTGGTGATGATCATGAAACAACCCGACCTCGGAACGGCACTGATGGTGGTCTTCATTGGCGGAACGATGGGGATGTTCGCCGGAATAAAGAAACCCGCACTGATCTTTCTTGGTGGTTCGGGGGGGCTGCTGGCGGTGGGGGGGTGGTTTTTACTGCACGCTTATCAAAAGCGCCGGATCATGACTTTTCTCAACCCCGAGCTTGATCCGCTTGGTGCCGGTTACCACATCATTCAGTCAAAAATTGCGGTCGGCAGCGGCAGTTTGTGGGGGCGCGGGTATATGCATGGCACCCAGTCACAACTGTCCTTTCTCCCCGAACGTCACACCGACTTTGCTTTTTCCGTCTTTGCCGAGGAGTGGGGGTTTTCCGGCTCATTCCTCCTCCTTGTACTCTACCTGCTGTTGATTTTATGGGGCATCTATATCGCGCGCGTCGCCGCCGATCCGTTCGGCATGTTCCTCGCCGTTGGCGTAACCGCCATGCTTTTCTGGCACATTGTCGTCAACCTCGCCATGGTCATCGGCTTATTACCGGTCGTCGGAGTCCCTCTGCCGCTCTTTTCCTACGGCGGGACCAGTATGCTGACCACGATGTTGGGGGTCGGGGTGCTACTCAATGTCAGTATACGCCGGTTTGTTTTTTAGCCGGAACGATTACACAACAGTGACCTGCTGGTCATTAAACACCACCCGCTGCCCGGATCTGATTTTGCAGCGTTTACGCAACTCCACCTGACCATCGACGGTGACCAGTCCGTCCGCGATCAACGCTTTCGCCAGTCCGCCGCTGGACACCAGCCCGGTGATTTTGAGCAGATTATTGAGTTCAATGTAGGCACTGTCTTCGAGTTCAAAGGTGATCATGGCCAAAGCAGCTCCTCATCATTGCGGGCAAATTTAGCGCGCACTCACACCACATCCGGCCGATCGCCGCGCGCGCGTTTGTAGTAGAACGAAAAGAGCGCCAGCCATACACCTATCCCGATCAAGACCGAACCGACCAGCGCCAGATACGCCCCCGGATCATAATTGGCGGTGAGGACGCTGTAGTAACGACCGAGCGGTTCGGTGGGGCGGAGGATCACCCCGTAGCGACGCAGTTCCTGCGGCAAGCCCTCGCGCAACAGATACCAGCCGCGCCAGAGCGGCTGACCGGCGCGACTCAGGACGAAGTCAAAGGCCGGATTGTTCAGCTGGTCTCCCCGGTACACCACCTGACCAGCGCCGGAGCGGATGGCATCGGGCCAGAAGTTCAGGACCTGAAGGTCTAAACCGTTATCCGCCAGCGCCAGCTGCGCTCCCTGGCGCAGTTCGATTATCCCGTTGGCCGTGGCGAAGCGAAAGCCGTCGGCACGCTGGCCAAATGAGACCGGCACGACCACCAGCCCACCGTAAATCAGCGGAGTATTGGTCTTCACCTGCTCCTGTTTGAGCACCCGGTCACCGCGCAACAATGAAAGGTCACTGAGCATGTCGAGGGGGCGACCGCTGTCGCCGATGACCGGTTGGAAATGATCCAGGCGCAGATAGTGACCGGGCAAGTCCGGCAGGGGCAAGGTCTGGCCGACCTGAAGGATCTGTTCCGGCAGACGCCAACCGCCGAAGCCACCCCAGCAGAAAGCGGCGACGATCAGGATGAAACCGCAGTGGATGCAGTATTCGCCGCTTTTTCGCCAGCGGGTTTTAACCTTTCCCAGCCAATCGATCAGGCAACACAGGGTATTGAGCGCGAGTAGAACCGAGCTGATGCCGGCCGCCGGCAGCCACCAGCTCAAGCGCAGATTGTCGGCCCCGCGCAGCTGCCACCAGTCGTTGAGGACCTGCATGTCCATGCCGCTGAACACCCGCGGGTTGAAGTGCATCACCAGTGAGCCGCCCATGGTCAGCAGGGTGGCGAGGGAGGCGAGGACGATGGTCAGCTTGAGTGAGCAGCACCAGCTCCAGAGCGATTGCGCAAATGTCTTGTCCGTGGCCATGGCGTCTTACTCCAGCGGATGGTTGCTTTCGAGCAGCAGCCCGATGCCGAGATAGGTAAACAGGACGACGCCGAATCCGGCAATCGACAGCCAGGCGTAGCCGCTCCCCTGCCAGCGGCGGATAAACTTGGCATGACACATCCCGGCGTAGAAGATCCACACCAAGGTTGACCAGACACTCTTGATATTCCATGAAAAGTAAGTCCCCCAGGCGATATACGCCCAGAGGCTGCCAGCGATCATGCACAGGGTAAAGAGGGCGAACCCGAGAAAAATCGCCTCTTCGTTCAGCTTGCGCAACTGACTCAATTCCGGCAACTGGTGTGCGCCGATATGGCGTTGAAACAAGTAGAGGACGCCGAGAGAAAACGCCATCGCAAAGAGGGCGTAACCGACGAACGAGAAGATGATATGCAGGGTAAAGAGTGGCGTGTCGAGACTCGGAATCAGCGGTGGCAACTGCGGGTCGCGAGGCAGGGCGCTACCGAGCAGCAGCAGATTCATAAACATCACAAACAGGCCACTGGCGTGAATCCGGTAACGCAGTTCAAAGTAGAGATAAGTTGCGGCGAGCGCCCAGCTGAAGAAAAACTGGGTGGCAAAAAGATTGGTCACCGGCAGAAATCCGGCAGCATTCCAGCGCAGACCAAGCTGGGTGGTCTGAATGGCAAAACCGATCAGCACCAGGAGCAGGGCGCCGGTTTGCAGGCTCCGGCGCTTCAGTCCGACATTGAGCAGGTAACAAAGAACGGATGCGGCATAGGCGGCGAAGGCAGAGTAGAGCATGATTTTGGTCATCATTGCAGTGTCTTTTTCTGTGGTCGTTGGAGGCGCCAAATCATTTCACCACCCGCTCACGTTGTTCACTGAAGGCACGAAGGTCACGAAGAAGCAACCCTGTGGTGTCTTGTTGGCTTCGTGTGCTCCGTGCTCTTGGTGGTGAAAACAGGCTCTTTTCTAACATAATTCTGGTTTATAAAAAAGCGAAACCGGCTTTTATTTGATTGTCAACCGTAGCCAACAGTTCAGTTGACAAGGCTGTTACTGCATGCTAATTTTCCGCCATGACAACCTGCAATAAAGATCTGCTTTACAGCATCCGCATGCGTGCCGAACGCGGCGGCAGTCACCTCTCCGGCGCGGAACGGATCGGCACTGCGCTCGATGTCGAGAGGATGGCGGCCGCGTTGGCGCGCCGGGCGATGACCCATCCGCGCGGCTGCGCCGAATCGATCCGCATTACCGTCGAGGCACTGACCGGTGAACCGCAGCGTGCGCGGCTGCCCGAACTGACCACGCTGACGGTGAGCGATTACCGGCACGGCCGCGAACTGGCGGGGCGCTGTCTGGAGCGCTGCGGCGTCGCGCCCCCGGTCGTTGCGCGCGCTATCGACCTGTTGACCGCCGGGGCGGCTCCCGGCGGCGTCAGCATGCGCGGCGCACTGCTTCTCGACGCCACGACCGGCGAACGGCTCGACCCCGATCCGGCGCGCGGCGTGCGCGTCAGCCGCATGGATCTCACCGCACTAGCGGCGTCCGAACTGGCCCACCAGTTACGTACCGTCAGCCTTGATAATCCCCATGTGCGCGAGGCGCTGATTCTGGCCGGCAAGGTGCTGCTCACCCCCGGGATTATCGCCGAACTCTGCTGGTCCGACGATCCGGACTATGTGGCCGGTTATGTCGCCGCCGCCGCGATCGGCTATGTGCGCTTCCCGCAGCTTAAACCGGCGGGAGAGGAGTGCGGCGGCCGGGTCTTTTTTATCGACCGTGCACATTTCGAGCTTGCCGCTGCTATCGAGTTTTTGCAACGCACCCCGGTGCTCTTCGATCGGGTCGGGCTGATTCGCTCGCCGCGCCTGTGGGAGGAATGGATATGAAGGCATGGCAGGCACATCTGGATGATCTCGCACAACGCAATATGTTGCGTTCGCTGCGCGATATCGACGGCATTCAGGGACCCTGGGTGGAACTCAACGGGCGGCACGTCCTGCTGCTCTGTTCCAATAACTACCTCGGCCTCGCCGGACATCCACGCCTGATCGAGGCCGCCTGCCAGGCGCTCACCGACTATGGGGTTGGTTCCGGTGCCAGCCGTCTGGTTTCCGGATCGATGCGTGCGCACCACGCCCTGGAAGATGCGCTCGCCGCCTTCAAAGGGACTGAAGGTGCATTGCTCTTCAATTCCGGTTACGCCGCCAACACCGGTATCCCGCAGGGGTTGTTCGGTCCCGACGACCTGATCTTTTCCGATGCCCTCAACCATGCCTCGATTATCGACGGGTGCCGTCTGGCGCAGGCGCGCACCGTTGTTTATCCGCACAATGACAGCGTTGCACTTGAACAACTGATGGTCGCCGAGTTGCCACGCCGCAAGGGGCGCTGGGTAATCATCACCGACGGGGTATTCAGCATGGACGGGGATCTGGCGCGTCTGCCGGAGCTGGTGGCGCTGAAGCAACGTTATGACACGTTGCTGATGGTCGACGATGCCCACGGCACCGGGGTCCTCGGTGCCACCGGTCGCGGTAGCGCCGAAGCCCTCGGCTGCCTTGCTGATGTCGATCTGCACATGGGGACGCTCGGCAAAGCACTGGGTTGCGCCGGTGCCTATCTGGCCGCCGAGCGTGCGGTGATCGATATGTTGATCAACCATAGCCGCCCCTTCATCTTTTCCACCAGCCTGCCGCCAGCGGTGGCCGCCGCCGCCTGCGAAGCGCTGGCGATAATCGACAGTGACGAGGGACGACGGCGGCGCAACCAGCTGAGTGCCAATCGCGACTATTTTGCCGCGCGACTGAATGCCGGTGGTGCCGATCTGCTGGGCAGTGAAACCCAGATTGTGCCGATCCTCACCGGCGAGCCCGCGCCGACGATGGCGGCGGCGGGGGCGTTGCTCGACCAGGATATCTTCCTTTCAGGGATTCGTCCGCCAACCGTTCCCGCCGGACAGTGTCGCCTGCGTGCGACGCTGATGGCCGACCATCAGCGCGTCGATCTGGAACGCGCGGCTGACGCGATTCTCAAACTTCTCGCCCCGGTGAAGGGGTGAAGGCGTTCCCCCTCGCCGACGGTCGGCTGCTGGCTTACCGCGAAATCGGCAACGGTCCGCCGCTGATCATGCTCCACGGCTGGACGATGTCGTCGCTGGTCTTCAGTGAGGTGGCGCAGCAGCTGGCGGATGATTTTCGGGTCCTGATCCCCGATCTGCGCGGCCACGGCGCATCGGCACCGGGAGACGGCTACGCGCTGGCCGATTTTGCCACCGATCTGCGCCAATGGATTGCGGGCCTCGGGCTGGAGCGCTGTGCGCTGCTCGGCTGGTCCCTCGGCGGCCAGGTGGCGGGTGAACTTTGCTCCCTCCCGCGGGGCCCGGTCGAACGCCTGGTGCTGATTGCGACCACCCCCCGGTTTGCCAACGGTGACGGCTGGGAGGGGGGCTTGCCGGCGGCTCAGGTGAAGGCGATGGGGCGCAATATCCGTCGCGCCTACGCCAAAACGCTGGAAGAGTTCTTTCACCTCCAGTTCGCCGGTGAGGCGCTGCCCCGCGAGCGGCTGCACGCGATTGCGCAATTTGCCGTGCGACCGGCAAAATTACCCGCCAGCGAAGTCGCCTTGGCGGTGCTGGAGACCCTCGCCAGTGCCGATCAGCGCGCCCAGTTGGCGCAGATCAAGATGCCGGCCCTGATCGTTCACGGAAGCAGTGACCAGATCGTGCCGATTGCCGCCGGGCGTTATCTGGCGACGCAGTTGCCGCACGCCGAACTGATCGAACTGCCCGGCATCGGCCATGCGCCGTTTTTCAGTCGCCCCGAAGAGATGGTCACCTTGTGGCGCGAGTTTCTGTCATGACTCCCACCGAAGTTGTCCCGCGCCAGGTCAGCCGCCACTTTTCCGCCCACGCCGTCGAGTACGACCGCTATGCGGTGGTGCAGAAACAGGTCGTCCGCCGACTGCTGACCCTGCTGCCGAGCGCCGCCGCCGACCTCGGTCCGGTGCTCGACATCGGCTGCGGCACCGGCGAACTGGCGCGACAACTTTCTACCCGTTTTCCCCGCTTGCCGCTGGCGATCGCCGATATCGCCCATGGCATGACCTGCTGCGCCGCCACTCAGTTGGCCGGGGTGACAGCGTTCAATGCCGACGCGCAAGCGCTCCCGGTCGGCCCCGCGCGCTTCGGCATGGTGGTGTCCTCATCAATGTACCAGTGGGTCAACGATCTGCCCGGCGCCTTCGCCGAAAATCACCGGGTTCTGCGTCCCGGGGGTGCGTTTGTGTTTGCGCTCTTCGTCACCGACACGCTGAAAGAGCTGCGCGTCTCCTATCAGCAGGCGCTCGATGAACTCGGCAACCCCTACCCCTCACATATGCAGGAGTTTGTCAGCGTCGCCGAGGTGCGGCAGGCGCTGGCCAGCGCCGGATTTGAAGCGGTGCGGCTGGAGACGGCTTATGAGGTGGAACATCATCCGGATGTCGCGACGCTGCTGAAGAACATCAAGCATGTCGGCGCCCAGAACGCCGCCAAAGAGCGTCCGGCTGGGCTGGGGTTGTGGCGGGTTACCCAGCGGATGATGGAGCTTTATACCGCGATCTACGCAACCGGCGGGTCGGTTCCGGCAACCTATCAGGTGGTGTACGGGGTGGGGCGAAAAAATGATTAATTGACTGATTTTCATGGTTTTTGTATAAGGGATGAAGGTCTGGTGTTTCAGGAGGATGAGAGGGGAGAAACAAATTTACAATTGATACGATGATGAAGCCGCTCACGCAGCAAATGCTGCCGGGCGGCTTTTGTGCGTTTGCGAGGGTTTACATGTCATACGTATCGGCCAGGTTCTCTTTTCCCTCTTGCCATACCTTTCGCCATTCTTTTGCGACCCAACTGCTTGAGGCAGGATACGATATTCGAACCGTCCAGGAGTTGCTTGGGCACAATGACGTCAAGACGACGATGATCTACACTCACGTTCTCAATCGCGGACCTTCCGGGGTTCGTAGCCCGATGGATGGCCTTTAATAGTAAATCTGTTGGTAGAAATTGGGTTCTTATCCGGGTCCGTATCAAACCCCGTCATATCATGTTGAAATTGTTATTGCTGTTTGAGTTCAGCGTGTTATGTTGGCATGGTCAAATCTGTTTTGGTGTCTTATGCGGCATCGGGCCGCAAATTGGCGTCTTATACTGACTAGTCTAAATACTGTTATGCTGTCATTTCCAGATCATCTTGACAAGTGTCACGTGATGCACTACACTTCGTTTCATGATCAAATCCTTCGCTGACAAACGAACCCAAGAACTCTACTCCAAGGGCAAGTCAAAGAAATTTCCTGCGGATGTTGCATCGAGAGCCGCTAGAAAACTTGAATACGTGGATCTGGCCGTACAGCTTGAGGATTTAAAAGTGCCGCCCGGCAATCGCCTTCACCCACTGTCGGGAAGCAGGCAGGGGCAGCACGCAATTTCAATAAATGATCAGTGGCGTATCTGTTTTCGTTTCGAAGACGGCGATGCGTATGAAGTCGAAGTGTGTGACTACCACTGAGTGAGGTGATGACTATGGCTATTCTTAATACTGCCGGCATGCAGCGCAAACCGACTCATCCTGGCGAAATGCTGAGGGAAGATTTTCTTCCGGACTATGGCCTTACCGTTTCGGTATTGGCTGAATCTCTGGGCGTCTCTCGTCAGACAGTTAATGAATTACTGCGCGAGCGTCGTGCTGTCAGTCCAGAAATGGCGCTCCGGCTTGCCCGTTTGTTTGGTAATTCGCCGGAATTCTGGCTGAATGCGCAGCGATCTGTTGATCTTTGGACGGCCGCTCAGTCGGTCAGGGAAGAAGTAAATCGAATCAAGCCGCTACATGCTGCATAACCAAGCCATGCACCGATGACAAAACCTCCGCTTCGCTCTGGTTTTGTCACCGGTGATAGCGGGCGTTAGAATAAAAAACAGAATAAAAAACAGAATAATAGGGAGAATAATAGGGGGACATAGTTAAGCTGGTTAAATTGAGTGCTCTGGCTTGAAAATCTGAAAAGCAACTTCGCGGGTCGCGGCCCGCTGCCGCCTCACTCTTTTGCTGGCCCAAAAGAGTAAGCAGAAAAGGGCCTGCCATTGCATGGAGCATGTCGGATGCAAACTGCGATGTACTCTGATGATTTCGTGCAAGAGACACGGTCGATGCGCATCTGCCGCGTCTAACGGGGCTGTTCTTTTCGCCCCGTGCCTGTCGGCGTCTTCGTCGTGAGCAGGGAGTTCTGAATTGAAGCCGCCATGAAACCCGGTGGCAAAACAACTTAACGAAAACGGCCCCATAAGAAGAGGCCCCGTCCCGGTGCAGATGAGCAGCATATCGTCTCCTGTCGTGCCCTCCAGAGAAACCACCGCATCATGCAAACCACCATGCCCGCTGCAAGCGAAAGGCACTTTTGCATCCTTTTGCTGCCGGGCAAAAGAATGTCGGCTGGCGGGACGAAACACGCCGGTTTATGTTTCAATCTTCTACTGAATCGAAAAGCAACTTCGCGGGTCGCGGCCCTTCTTCTAAATTGTTTCACCTCTCACGCCGATCGATCGGTCCGCTCCCGGCGCACAAAATCAGCCAGCGCGGACAGGCTTCCCAGCACCTGGCGACTCGACTCCTGGGCTTCGATGCGCGCGCCGTAACGTTTTTGTACCGCGACCACGATTTCTACCGCATCGAGGGAGTCCAGATTGAAAGGAGAATCGGGGCCGATCAACGGAACGTCGAGGGGGACATCTTCGGGGACAACGTCCTCCACGTTACAAAATTCGATGATTAACGCCGCCAGGTCCCGTTCCAGATTATCACTCATAGCCACCTGCTCCAGACTTCAATCAATTCAGTTCACACCAACTATGCACCGCGCCGCCAGCGTCGAAAGACGAGCGAGGCAAAAACGATACAGACGAGAAAAAACCCGACCAGTGCCGCAACCTGCGGCAACACACTGACCAGATTAGCGCCGCGCACAAATATTTCCAGAAAAGCATCAAGCCCCCAGCCAAGGGGAGAAATGGCGCTCAAATCCTGCATCACCCGGGGCATCACGTACACCGGCACCATCACGCCGCCTAGCGCCGCCGCAATCACCACCGACACCGCGCCGAAGGTCGACGCCTGATCATAACTGCGTGCCAGCACTCCCACCAGAATCCCGTAGCCACATGCCGCCAGCGCCGCGCTGATCGCCACCGTCAGCAACGCCAGGGGCGCGGAGCCGAGTTCGAGCACCGGCGTGCCGAGCAGCGGCAGAATAAATTTACCGACCGCCAACATCAGACCAAATTGCACCAGACAGATCAGCAGATAAGCGAACACCTTGCCGAGCAGCAGGCTGGCATTTGCGACCGGCATCGTCATCAGGCGGGTCAAGGTCCCCTCCTGACGTTCACGAATCAAGGTTCCGGCCAGCGGAATAACGATAAAGAACATGCCGAACAGGGTCCAGGCCGGGACATTCTGCTGCACCGAGGTTGGCAGGGTGGCGTATTTTTCCGGGTAGGCCGATTCCTCGTGCAGCTCAATCAACGCCTGACCGGTCCAGTCCGGGGAGAGCCGGGGCAGCTTCGGTTGCATCCCGCCCGACCAGAACGGCCCCATTTGTTCATTCATGCTGCGTTGCAATTCATCCGGCAACAGCCGCCCGAACGCCTCACTCTTGCGGGCGATATCGAGCCCGAGGACAGCGCGTTGCAAGGCATTGACCACCGCCGTGCGATAAACTCCGCGCACGGTTGGGTCAAAAAAGACCGTTAACTGACTGGCAGTCAGAGGACTCTGCTCCTCACGGAACGCCCTCCGCGCCGTCGTTTCGGCGGCGGCATTGATGTTCGCCGAAAATGTCGGGGGAATCACGATTGCAAACTGATAATCGCCGTTGAAAACCGTCTGCCGTGCCTGTTCGATGCTGATCTTCTGCCCGGCAAATTCCTCCACCAGCTCAAGCGCCCCGGTGGCTTCAAGCTTGGCGCCCAGCTCGGCCCCCAGCCCCCCTTCATCAAGATTGACAAAGAGCGCGCGGGTGGCGGTTTCGCCGGTAGCGCGAAAGAGGTTGTCCTGAATCAGCGCCAGCACCAGCACCAGCAGCATCGGCATCACAAACAACACCAGCAGTCCGGCGCGATCGCGGCTGAGGAGTAACAGCTCTTTTTTGATATTCGCCAGCAACAGCATCATGTTCACTCAGTCGCGCAACTGTTTCCCGGTCAGGGCCAGGAACAGGTCTTCAAGGTTGGCACAGTCGTCCGCGGCCGCCACCAGTTGCGCCGGGGCACCGCTGGCGATAATTCTCCCAGCGTCAATAATCGCGATTTGATCACAGAGCTGCTGGGCCTCTTCCATGTAGTGCGTCGTGTAGAGAAGTGTCATTCCGGCGCGATTCAGTTCGGCGAGGCGTTCCAGAATCAGGTTGCGTGACTGGGCATCGATGCCGACGGTCGGTTCATCCAGAAAGAGGATGTCCGGTTGATGGAGGATCCCCACCGCCAGATTGGCGCGACGCTTCATCCCCCCGGAATAGGTCGCAATCCGCCGATCGGCACAGTCGAGCAGCCCGACCAGTTCCAGACACTCGCTGACCCGCGCTTCAATCCGCCGCCCCGGAACCCGCACCATCCGGGCAAAGTAGCGCAGATTTTCGCGCGCCGTCAGACTCGGATAAAGCGCGATATCCTGCGGCACCAGACCGATCAACCGCCGTACCGCATCGGCCTCGCGCACCACATCGTGTCCCAGTACCGTCGCCGTCCCGGCGGTCGGCCGCAACAAGGTGCAGAGCGTCGAGATCGCCGTCGTCTTCCCCGCCCCGTTGGGGCCGAGCAGACCGAAAACCGTCCCGCGCGCGACCTGCAAAGTCAGGCCATTGAGCGCCGCCTGGTCGGCACCGGGATAGCGTTTCACCAGATCCTGGGTCGCAATGACATTGTCGCCGGCAGGTAAAGTCATCAATTCTCGCGATTCAGATTAGCGGCCAAGCGCCGCCTGGAGGGCGTTAAAAAGGCGTTCCTCCTGGCTGGCACACTGATGCAGCAATTTCGCCAGATCATCGAAGGAAGCCTGCACCGCCGCCCGCCCCTTGCAGACGCGCGAGGCGATCAGGGCAAAATCGCGCCACAGATCACCAACCTCGGTGCAACGCTGCGACAACGTCACCAGTTTATCGTTCTCCAGCACCCCGGCGGCCTCCTGCAAGAACGCCGCGTAGATAAAGCGAAAACCGCCACCGCCGGTGCCGATCTCTTCCTGCATGCGGATGATATGACCGAGCTGGAGGATGGTCTTTTTCTCGCCGAGTTTGGCGGGCCACTTGACCATCTGCCGCGCCAGCAGGCGAATACCGCGTACCCCCGCCAACGGCACCGGGGTCTTCAGCATCACCCGGCACACATCCCGGATACCGGCCTCGACCGCATGCGGCAGATCAAACTGCTGCGGCATCTTTTCGATGTAGTAGATTTTCCCCCTGGGTGCCAACGCCCCCTTGGCAAAGCGCGCCTTGCGCAGATCGGCGGCCGGACAACGCACCGGCTGTTCAAAGATCGGGTCGCTGATCAGATAGTCATCCCCCTCCTTGCCGAAGATGACCAGATTGTGCCCGTTAAAATGAAAGCGAAACGCGGGAGGGAAGTACGGTAGCCAAAAAACCCCGGTCTGAGCGCCGACCGGACAGCCTGCGGCCAGCAGACGATCCACTTCATTTTCTGCGGCGAGCGGATTTCTGAACGTCTGTTTTCCCACCTCGATGCCAAGCCGCCTGGTCGCTTTTTTAAAAATGCTCCCCGGCCCGGTACGAAAGGTGGTCAACGGCAGAAAGTTAAGTTTGATAAAGGGCACATAACCGAAGAACAGCCCCGCGCCAATGCCGAAAACCAGTGCTTCAGAACAGGGCAAACCATGAAAATTGAGCAGGTTGGCGGTCACGCCGCTTTCACAATGGGCAAATTGACGATGAGGAAAATCTATGTTCACAAATTCACATCCTCTGATTGATCAAGTTCATCCAGCAGCAGATCCGGGGTCGCGGGCACACTCCGCAGCGTCTCGACACTGATGCCGAACAGTTCGGCATAGGGAGACAACGCCGCATCTTTGAGTTTGGCGAATACGGCTGGTTTCAGGTGGCGTTTCACCCGCCAGCGGGCGACACCGGAATATTGGGCAAGCAGCGCCGGGTCCATCTGATTTTTGGTCATATGGTAGGCCAGGGCGCTCTTCTTGCCGGCGTTAATTTCACCAATCACGCCGGCCAGTTGCTCAACAATCGCCTCCCAGGCCTGGCGCAAGGCGATATTCTTCGCCTCCCAACCAACACTTGATTCGAGCGTATAGCGCCCGTCACCATCGACAGCGTAATTGACTTCGCGACATCCGGCGTTCAAACCGCCTTGCTGGGGAACATCTTCTTTTTTCATCGCTAGCACCCTGTAACCCATAATCTTTCGCATCTTGCTTGTTCTTTGCCGCGTCAGCTACGTTCCGATTTCAGCTGTTTAGCTACGGCTAGGCAACAGAAATCGCGCCTGGCTGACACGTCAACGCCCTGCGCAATCCCTCGAAATCCTATGGGTTACAGGGTACTAGAACAGATATCCGATCATCAGCAACGCCGAATTGACGCCACGATTATCTTTGTAGGTATCACCGTTGGAAATATGATGCAGCCGCAACGCCATCGTTACCGCTTCTCCGCCCGCCAGGAGGTATGCAACCCCGGCGCCCGCCTGGGGGTTAAAATTGATCCGCAACCCCTGCCCCTTTACCTGGAAATCGGTATAGATCACCCCCACACCGGCTTCAATATAGGGGGTCCATTGGCCAGCCTGTAAACCATCGAGGTAACGTAGCGCCAACATATTGACCGCCAGGAGTCCCCGATCGCGGCCATCGGTGGTCAGTCCGGCATTGACTTCAAACTTGAGCCGCAGCGCTTGCGGAGCAGCGTGCCAGGCAATGCGGTCATAATCGAGCAGCAATTGCCCCTGCACCAGCGCCAGCCCGATGCGGTGCGGGTCGTAGGCGGAGCCGACCAGTAACGCCACCCCGTAACGCGTGGGTTCCAGAGCAGCGGCATCGTCCTGCGCAGAGAGTGGCCGGGCAAAAAGGAGCGGCCCCAGAATCGCAAGGATAAGCAGAACACCACGCATCACACCCTCAGCGTGACAACCGGATCAAACCGTAGTCGCCACCCGGTCCGAATTTCAGACAGGCGATATTTGCTTTCCCCAGCGGTCGCCGGGCCGCGACAACTTGTAGTGCTGAGTCCGCGGCGCCAGCCGTCGCCGGACTGGCGTAGAGAAGCCCGTCTTGCTGTGACAGCGCGGCGACCGCCAGGTCAAACCCGGCAGCCGCCGGAAAGCTGCCGTACAACGGTGCATACGCGGCCACCGCGCGGTCGGTCAGCGCCTGCGCATACCAGCGGCCACACTCCGCATGACCATCGGCACCGATGATCAACAGATCATCGTGCGGCAGGGTCAGTGGAACAACGGCATGATTACCCAGGGTAACGGCATCAATCGCTCCGTAACGGGCATCTTCTTCCCCCCGGCTCAGGACAAAAAAGGCGGCCCCTTCGCCAACCACGGCACTCTGTTCAGCAAAGGTAAACGGTTGCAGCGGACCCTGTTCACCTGTTGCAAAAAACTGTCTGCGACAATAGCGCAGCACTGCGCAGTATTCATCGATCGTTCCGAACAGCACCTGATCGACCCGCCCTTCGGCCAGCCACAACTGCGCCGTCAGCAACGCTGACGGAACCGACATTTCGAACTGGGTCACGGTCAGACTCGGTGCCGTCGTCTTAAAGTGCATCGATACATGCGCCGCCGCAGCGTTATGCACCGAATTGGAAAAGTGGGTCGGAGAACTACAGGAATAGCCAAAGTCGAGATACGAATCGAGAAAATCGAAGGTTGTTTTCAACGCCCCGTAGCCGGTGGCAATGATGACCCCCAGGCGGGAGAGATCGCCGCCGGACAACCCGGCGTCCTGCAACGCCAGACAGGCACTATGCAGCGTCATTTTTGAAAAATGATCGATGCGGCGCAATGCCCGTTTGGGGATAAACTCGTCCAGCCCTTCAATTGAGGTTCGATAGGCGGGAAAGGTGTCGGTTGCGCCATTGCGCTCCACACTGCATTGCCGGGGTTCGACCACGCCACGCTGCAATGCCTGCCGCAACGCCGCAACGCCGCAGCCAAACCCGCCGGAGATACCTATGCCGGAAATCGCCATGCGCATATCATGCAGCTCCTTTACCGAGAATCACCACGGCGTTGTTGCCGCCGAAGGCGAGTGACTCTGACAGCGCAACCGTTCCCTCAATCCGGGTGTTTTCGGTGACCGGGGTTCCCGGCAGCTCCGGATCGGCATCGACAAAGCCGATATTGGCCGGAATTTCACCGCGCTGCAAACAGGCCACGGTAAAGACCGCTTCGATCCCCCCGGCCGCGCCGAGGGTATGACCGGTATAACCTTTGGTTGAAACAAACGGTGTCCCTGGCAGCACCTCGCTCAACACCCGGCTTTCGACCCGATCGTTATCCGGGGTGCCGGTGCCGTGGGCATTGACGAAGGCGATCTGGTCGGGAGTCACCCCGGCGGCGGTAAACGCCTCCTGCATCGCCTGTTTAAGACCGGCACCATCGGGTCGCGGCGCGGTCAGGTGATAGGCGTCGCAGGCCGAACCATAACCGAGTACATAACCACGGGCCGCCTTGGTGCCACGTACCGATTCATTTTCGAGAATCAGAATACCGGCCCCTTCGCCAAGATTCAGTCCTTTACGTTTAACGTCAAACGGTTTGCACGGCTCGGTGTCGGTAATCATCAAGGAACTGAAGCCAGCGTAGGTCACTCGCGACAGTTCATCCGCGCCACCGGCGATAACGATATCGCACGCCCCGGCGCGCAGCCACGACGCCCCCAGGCCGATGGCGTCGGTGCCGGAGGAGCAGGCGTTGACGACAGTCTGATTCGGTCCGTCCAGTTTCAGTTGCCGGGCAATGACTGCCGCCGGGTTGCTGCGCAGGTAACGCTCGATGGCCGCCATTTCGGGGTCATCACCATCTTTATAGGCCCGATAGAAATCGTCACAATTCAACGCGCAACCAACAGTGGTGCCGATGCACACCCCGACCCGCTTGCCGCGCAGACTCGCGACATCCCAGCCAGCATCGGTCAACGCTTCCAACGTCGCCGCCAGCGCCAGTTGACTGGTGCGAGCGTAGATCGTCTGCTGATCATCGAGCGGAAGTTTGAAATCCTCGCGCAACTCCAGCACCGGATAGCTGACCGGATGATCGGTCGAAAAACGCACCGGCGCATGCGGATTGCGTTCACTGCGGAACATGCTCTCCAGACATTCGGCGAGATTCATTCCCGCCGCACAGAGACAGCCGAGACCGGTTATGGCGATCGGCGCGGTTTTAATCATCCCGCCAGCCGCTGCTCGATATATTTTGCCAGGGTGTTGATCGTCTGCAACGCCGGACGCCCTTCTTCCATGTCCTTGATTTCCACTCCGAAATGCTTCTGCACGATCACCACCAGTTCCACCGCGTCGAGGGAATCCAGCCCCAGCCCCTCGCCGAAGAGCGCCATATCATCATCGATTTCGTCTGGTTCCACATCTTCCAGGTTAAGATCTTCGATCAAAACTCGTTTGAGTTTTTCTTTCACACTCATGGTTAAAACTCCTTCTTGAATATCAGTCACGCCCGACGGCGGACGAAACCGCGCTATTCTGCCACATATCGAAAAAATTAAAAAACTGAAACGGATGTTCCGCACAAAATTCTTCCAGCGTCGCCGAAAATTCACGCACATAGGGAACAAACACCGCGTTCCCCCGCCCCAGACCACCCGGCACCCGGATCGTCCGATAGAGCTTGAGCGCATAACTGTCCGCCCCGGTCTTGTACGAGAAGAGCGCGACGATCGGCGCCCCGGTGGCCGATGCCAGCTTATAGGCACTGAACGGCAAAGTCACGGTCCCGCCCATAAATTCCACGTCCACGCCGTTACGATCATCGCCCAGCATCCGGTCACCCATCACCGACAGCACCTCGCCGCGCTTGAGCACTTCGATCATTTCCAGCGCCCCGCCAAGGTAGCCACGCGGGTCGATGATCCGGTAAGGGCATTCGATCCCGGCATGCTCGAAGTAGTGCCGGTCGATATCCCCGGCCTCACGCTGCATCAGCAGATTGACCGGGGTTTTCATGAACCCGAGGGCCGACATCGCCACCTGCCAGCAGCCGACATGGGCGTTGACCAGAATCAGACCCTTGCGCTCCGCCAACAGCTCCAGCAGTTCCTCCTTGCCGTGCAGTTCAACCGTGATCTCGTCCGCGCCGAGGATCCCGACCAGTGCCCGGTCAACCAGCACTTTCCCCAGATCGAGGGTCATCAAGTAGCTGTTTTTGAAGCGCCCCCAGACACCGGCCTGGGGGAAGCGCCGCGCAAGGTAATAGTGACACTTGCGCCGTACCGCTGGCAGCAACACGTAATAGAAAACCACCAGATACAGGAGCAGATAGGCGGCCCGGCGGCCCCCGAGGCGGATCAGCAGATAAAATGACTGATGCTGCCATGACGCCCCGATACTCCGGCTGGTCCACTTCTGGCGCTCGGCGGAACGTGATCTTTCGTCACACTCTGGCACGTTCGGCCCTTCCCATGTCGCGACGGAGGGTAGTCGCCACCAGATAGATAATCAGCGCGACTATCCCGGCCAGTAGCGGGCCGAGGGTCAATGAACCGATCAGCCATTCATAGAGTCGATCAAGCGCCTGATAGCCGAGGGTTTCGATCGATATTTCAGTTAAAAATTGACCGTTGCGGAAAAAGTAACCGACTTCAATACAGAGCCCCGGCACCAGCGGCGGCATGCATAACTGGCTGGCGCCGATGGCCGCCACCTTGTTGAGGCGAAAAAACCCGGCGACCAGCAAGATCGTCACGGTATGCGCGGCCAGAATCGGCAGTGCGCCGATAAAGACCCCGACGGCACCGGCCGCCGCCAGCTGCCCCGGCGTCACATTTTCGGTCAGAAGAGCCCGCACCGAGCGCAGCGGATGCAGGATTGTCACCTTCTGTTCCACCTCGCCACTCGCCACCACCTTGCGGTGCGGCCAGGGGGTGATCGACCGCAGGGTCAGGCGGGTATTGAGCAAGGTCAGGCGAAAGTTATCCATAAAGCCACGGAAATGCGAGACACGCTCAGCCTGTGGCGGGTAATAGACGCTGATATCAACATCGCGCAGCGCCACTCCGGCCCAGGCCGCCCGCACCAGCACCTCGATCTCGAATGTGTAACGCGCTTCCTGCAATTTCAGCCCCCGCACGATCTTTACCGGATAGGCGCGAAAACCACTCTGGGTGTCGCCCAGCATCTTGCCGGTCTGCACCCGCAACCAGAAGTTGGAAAAGTTGCGCCCGAAACGTGATGATGCGGGGATACTCGCCTGATTGAAATCACGTTTACCGACTACAATCGCCGTCGGGTCAGCCGCCATGGCGGCAACAAATTGCGGCAGATCGGCCGGGTCATGCTGACCGTCGGCGTCGATAATCACAATATGGCTGAAACCAAGTTTTTCCGCTTCGTGCAAGGCGGTCTGTACCGCCGCCCCCTTGCCCCGGTTTTCGGGATGCCGCAACACGCGCAGCTTGAGTCCGTCAAGGGCCGCCGCCCCGGCGTCGCTGCTGCCATCATCAACCACCAGCACCTGATCATGCATGTTCAAGGCTTTTTCCACCACCGAGCGAACCGTATCGGCATGATTGTAGAGCGGGATCACAATCAGGAAATTGGGGCGCTCCGACGTCATCAGGACTTGCCCTCCCCGAGCCGGTCGTTACTTTTGGCAAAGCGTAAAAACGAACCAAGATTAGCGAGAAAGCGTTTCCAGCTGTCAGGCGATTTCCACATCATCGCCACGTAGCCGAGCAACACCTTCGGACGTTGAAAGTGGGTCTTGTAAAAGAGGATGAAGAGTTCCTCCAGACGGTCCTTCTGCATGCCGTGCGGTACGAACTGGAAGCGCATGCAGTCCATCTTTTCCCAATCCTCGTCAAACTCGCCGAGCTCATGGATCGTCTCGTAGATCGGTGAACCGGGGAACGGGGTAAATTTAGAGAGGTTGAAATCATCGATCGGCAACGAGAAGACATACTCCATGCTGCGGCGAATGCTTTCCTCGGTCTCCCCCGGCAACCCCATCATCAACAGCCCCTTGGTGCGGATACCGGCCTTTTTGATCAGGCGAATCTTGTCGGCCAGCATATCGAGGTTGGCGTTCTGACGATGCCGCGCCAGCAATTCTTCATCGCCCGACTCGATGCCAAGGCTGACCATCCAGCACCCGGCGGCCTTCATCAGTTTGAGCAGTTCAAAATCGATATGCTCGGCGCGCACCGCGCAATTGAACGTCATCCCGAGCGGATTATTGATCATCAGCTGACAGAATTCCTCGACCCGTTGCCGCTTGAAAGTGAACTGATCATCGTAAAAATTGATATGCCGAATGCCGAAACGTTCATGCAGATATTTGACGTGGCGGAAGAGATAAGCGGCCGAGTTATGCCGAAACGTCCGCTGAAAGACGGAACGATCACAATAGGTACAGGCGTAAGGACAGCCACGGCTCGAAATACAGCTGGTGCTTGGCGCTTTCGGATAGTTGAAGAGCGGCAACGTGTAGGCCTCGGGATAACCGGCGAGCTTTTCGTAGGCCGGAAAGGGCAGGCTGTCAAGCTCCAGCGCCGCAGAGCGATAACCGTTCGATTCCGCCCCCCCGGCAGCATTGCGCCACACCAGTCCCGCTACCGTCGCGGCCTGGTCGAACCCCTTCTCCAGCAGTTCGCGTAACGTCTCTTCCCCCTCGCCGATCACCACGATATCGACAGCCGGATAATCGTTGAGCAGTTGCCCCTTGAGCGCCGACACATGCGCGCCACCAAAGACCGCACGGATTTCGGGCAGGATCGACTTTGCCAGTCTGGCCAGACGCACGGCATCGAGAAACGATGAGGTGGTGCAGCTGAACCCGAGCCACGCCGGACGCTGCGTCTGGAGATAGGTGGAAATCTTCGCATCTGAATCGGGATGGGCATAACAGTCGATGATATCCGCGCTAAAGTGCTCACGCTCCAGATAAGCGGCGATACTCGCCAACCCCAGCGGCGGCATGATATTCGCCATTCGCGAGATGTCACTTCCGGCCGCTTCAGCGCTGTAGCCGAGGGGATGAACCAGTAATATTTTTCGGGTGTCGAGTTGCATCATCAGCCTTTTTTCAGCGCCCGTCGCTTCGCTTCAAACGACACCAGCCGATCCCATAACAAGCCGCGGAAACCGAAACGACGCATCACTTCCAGCTTCGCCTGCCCCTCCGAGGGGGGGAAAATCCACTCGCGCCGTTTGTTGAACGTTGCCAGAATCTGCGCATTCATCGACTGCGGCTCGATCAGCGGTGAAAAATAGTACGCGGGCATCAGCAGCTCGCACTCGGCACTGATCACCCCGTCCGCAATCGCCCGTCCGTGCAGCTCGGTACCGCTCAGGATGCGAATCCCGGAGAAGGCAAAGACCACGCTGCAATTGATCTGCTCGACATTGCGCAGCCCTTCGCGCACCGTTTCTTCACTCTCGTCCGGACCGCCAAACATGATGTAGTGGGCCGCCGGAAGCTGCTCGGCAACACAGGCAGCGTTGACCGCCAATACATCGGCTATCGTAAAATCTTTTTTCAATCCGGCCAGCGTCGTGTCGCTGGCGGCATCGGTGCCCAGTTCCAGCGCGGTCAGCCCCGCACGCTTCATCAGCCGCAACTCTTCGCGGCCCACCCCTTTAGGGCGAAAGAATCCGGTCCAGGTGATGCCGAGGTTGCGCCTTTCCAGCTCCTCGACGAAACGCAGGTAGTGCCCCTGCTCATCGTTGAAAACCGAATCGGTAAAAAAGAAGCTGTGGATACCGAAATTGCGCTGCGCCCGGGCAATTTCATCAACCGCCCGTAGCGGGTCGAGGGGACGAAAGCGATTCCCCTCAATGCCGGGATAGGTGCAATAAACACAGCGATGCGGACAACCGCGTTTGGACTGCGCGTTGATCTGACCACTTTCGGCCAGATAAAAATCGACAAACTCTTTGACGTACAACGGCGAACCGATCTCCGCCCCGGTCAGCGGGGTTGCTTCGCCATTGCTCATGCGCGGCATGGGCTTCCCGGCAACGAGGCCGTCAACTAATCCACAAATCAATCCTTCTCCCTCACCGACCACGCCATGCTCACACCCAAGGTAAGCGAGAATCTCCTCCGGCATAATTGTAAACGCCGCGCCGCCGACAATCATCGGTGCCGAACTGCACGAGCGAATGGCATCGACCAGTTCCTTCGCCTGCGCCAGATACCAGGCGGTCTGTTGCGAAAATGAATCAACATTATCGATATTGCGTAACGACAAACCGATGACATCCGGCTGAAATTCAGTCACCGCCGCGACAACCGCCGCGCACGATTTCCCGGCAACAAGAAAATCGCATTGCCGCGTCTGGTGCCCGCCCGCTTCGAGCGCCCCGGCAATGATCGCCATGCCGAGGGGATAAACCGGGTACGGTTCAGTCGTGTAGTTAGTCGAGAGGAGAAAGACTTTACTCATACGCTTTCCGCTTTTTTGAACTGGCGTTTTTTACGCGGTTCATAGCGGCGATAAGTGCCATCCTCGATCTCGCGCCGAATCACCTGATCAAAGAGTTTCCCCATCTTCAGCGCATGGCCGCCGTCGGCATTGAAGGTATCCCAAGCGTAATAGTACATCTCCTGCAATTTTTCCGGAGTCATCTGCTTCGGCTGGAAGACGACCTTGTCAGCATTGTAGTCAGCCCAGTTATTACTCAGAATCCGTCCCTCTTTTTCCAGCTGCTTGCGGATCGGCGACTGCATAAAAGGGGTGAGGATGGTGAATTCGGCGACATCAAGTTCCACCTCAATGAGGAAATCGACCAGCCGCTTGATGTCGTCGGCGCTCTGGTCATCGGTGCCGAGGATGATAGTGCCTTCGATGCCAATCCCGAAATCCTTGAGCCGCTTGATGCGCTTGCGGATCATGTCGGAGGTATCGAAAACCGCCTGATAGACGTACCAGGCGCCGGCATCGGCGGCCTTGCGCAAGACTTCATCGTCATCCAGAATCGGGTGGGACACCCACTTTTTCTTCAGCGGCGCCATCTCGGTAAAGAGGTCGAGCAACCACTGGCGATCCTGTGCCAGCGAATTGTCGACGATGAACATCCGGTTGTTCTGGATTTCTTCCATCTCCTTGATCACCATATCGATTGGCCGCGGGCGGAATTTCTTGCCACCGAGGAAACCGGTGCAGCACGGGAAGCAGTCGAATTTGCAGCCGCGCGAGGCATGCACCAGATCGAGCATCTGCACGCCGCGATAATTGTAAAGCTCGCGTTGCAGGATATCACGCCGGGCGGTGCCGACCAGATTGATGTCGGGGTGATTGTTCATATAATTGTAAACCGGCTTGAGCTGCCCTTTTTCGAGATCCTCCAGCACCTGCCCGAAACGCCCCTCGACCTCGCCGAGGAAGACCGAATCAGCATGTTCCATCACCTCTTCGGAATGGAGCATGGTCGAGATCCCGCCGAACATAACCACCTTGCCCCGCGCACGAAACTCCCGCGCAATCTCAAAAGCACGCGGCAGCTGGCAGGTCAGCATCGTCGACATGCAGACCAGATCACAGGAAAAATCAAAATCAATCGTCTGCAGATTTTCGTCAACAAAGGTGATGTCGACTTCCGGCGGCAGCGCGGCGGCAAAGACCACCGGGCCGTGCGGCGGCAGGTGAAATTCGGTCTGACGGTCGAGTTTCGGCCATTTCGGGTAGACGAGATACATTTTCATGGAGAGATTCCTTTTGCTGCTGATTTATATTTGTTCTCTGTCGTTATTTTTATTTTCACCACGAAGCACACGAAGCTCACGAAGTTTTTTTGACCACTGATTTTGCGGATGGCGCGGATAATTCTTTTGTTTATTCACCACGGAGAACACGGAGTTCACGGAGGTTTTTTTGACCACGGATTTCGCATCTTTTGATTTTCTCCGTGTCCTCCGTGCTCTCCGTGGTGAAAAACTATCTTTTCAAAGCCTTCCCCACCAACGCCTCAACCGAAGACACCGCAGCACCATCCAGCAACAACGCCCCACCGCCCCCCCGACTCAGCACCCCATAACCAGCAGCGTCCGCATCACGGGAGAGAACCAGAAACACGCTCCCCGGAGCCTGCTCACCAAAATCCGCCACCGCCGGTCGCTCCAGGTCACTGACCCCGGCCACCACTGTCTCACACTCCCCCCAGCGGATCAGGTCAAGCGCCATGCGGATGCCACCGAGGCCATCGGGGGTCTCTTCATTAATTACCATACTCGGGCCGGTGAGCCCAAAGCGGATTGCGGCTTCACCGAGGAAACAGTTCGGCAACGTATAGGCAAAGAGGTTCGGGCTGGCGAGGGCCCCGTGGTCCGGGATCACGCTGTCGAAATAGTCACTGTCGGTTGCCAGGCAACCGTAACGGGTGGCGGCGACGACGCCGATCGGGCGTTTTACGTCCCACTCCTCCAGCCCGGCGTCGCGCAGGGCAAAGGTGATCGCCGCCAGACCAAGTTTGGAGAATCCGTCGATCCGCCCGAAACGCAGGTAGGCGTCGGTGAAGACATCCTTGCGCTTCAACTTTGGCAGTTCCCCGTGCGGCATCGAGAACCCGTCCGCCTCTCTGCCACACCCCATCCCGGCGGCGGTGACCCAGCCAATACCACGAATCGTCACACTCATGCCGCACCACCTTGGCCGAGGATCAATGCGGCGTTGATGCCACCGAAACCGGAGTTGGTGCTCAGGAGCAGACCATCGGACAGGGATTGAACCGACGAAGAGACCAACCCCTCGGCCTTTTCTTCAGGGTTCTGGAGTCCGACAGTCGGCAGCAGTTGCCCGCTGGCCAACGACCTGAGACCGAGCACGGCTTCGATCCCGCCAGCAGCGCCGAGAGTATGCCCGAGTGCGCCTTTGATCGAATTGAGCGGTGGCGTGCCATGCGGGAAAAGTTGCTCAAACGCCACCAGCTCCATCAGATCGTTGTAGACCGTGCCGGTGCCGTGGGCACTGATGCCGCTGATTGCTTGCGGAGCAACAGCGGCCCGCTTCAGGGCATTGTTGACTGCCTGAATCAGGCCACAACCGTCACGCGCCGGGGCGGTAATGTGGTTGGCGTCGTTGGCGACCCCCCAGCCGAGAACGGCACCGAGGGAAGCACGTCCTTCACGCGCCGCGCGTTCCTCACTCATCAGCAGCAGCGCCGCCGCGCCTTCGCCGAGGCTCAACCCTCTGCGTTCCCGGTCGAACGGACGACTCGGCAGCGGATCAAGGGCCTGCAGGGCGGAGAATCCGGAGAAAACAAATTCCGTGAGCAGATCGAAACAAACCACCAGCACCGCGTCAACATCGCCGGCGGCAATCATCGCTGCAGCGTGAGCCACGGCGATGGTTGAGGAGGCGCAGGCGGCGTTGATGTTACGGCCCCGACCAGCGAGTCCGAAGCGAGCAGAGATTGTTTGCAGCAGACGGGCGTTGTCAAGGTCAGGCACATTTGCCGCCGATCCGCGCCGCAACGCTTCAAGCATGTCGATCCCGCCTTTGGTGGTAGCGGTCAGCAGCTGAGCGTCAGCCGGAACAGAACCAAAGTCAGCCCACACTTTGTCGAGCAAAACATGCACCGCCGAACTGTCTGAGGACTGCGGCAGCCCGTCAATCCACGCCCCCATGCCGGTCAGGTAGTTGTCTGTGACGAACCGTGCGACAGGTCTTACACCCGACTTGCCAGCCAGCAGGCCAGCCCAGGTTTCATCCAGATCACCCAGGGCACTGTGCAGCGCCATGTCGACCACGCAGACGCTCATGCCAGGCCTCCGTTGCGCCACTTTTCGATGAAATCCTGATAAAACGGAGGGGCAACGATCAACATAGTGTCATTCCGATCCATCATCATCTGCACCGAATAACCGGTGGTGGCAACCTCACCCGCCGCGTTGCGAATAATGTATTCAATATTGATCCGCGCCGCTTCACTGAAATGCATGAGCGCCTCAATCGTCACCTCATCCTCAAACCGTAACGGCAGAAGATAATCGACATACAGCTGCTTGATCGGCGTCACCAGCCCTTTGCCATAGAGGGTCAGGTAGGCAATGTCAAACTTCTCGAACAGCCGCACCCGCGCATCCTCGAAGTAACTCGGATAGCGTCCGTGCCAGACAATCCCGAGGGGATCCACTTCCTCGAAGCGCACCAGCCGGGTCGCGGTGGCGATCAACGGTGCCGGATCATTCGGATTTGGTTTGAAGTATTTCTTTTTCATCTACTTTTATGCACCACCCGTTCGCTTCGCTCACTGGAGAACACGGAGTTCACGGAGGAGAACCTTATTTTGATTTTCTCCGTGTCCTCCGTGCTCTCCGTGGTGAACCATTTTATTCTTTTATAAACGTCAACTGATAGGCAGAAGCAGTGCCATCCGCGACATCCAACTTGATTGAGGCGACCAGGTTATCCCCTTTTTCCCTGAACGTCCCGCTGACCGTAATTTCCATCTCCGGTCCCAACTGCAACATAAACTTGGCATTATCGATACCGACCAGCGCCAGCGATCGCTCCAGCACCGCTTCACTAAAGCAGTGCCCGATCAGGTTCTGCACCACCCCCGGCAAAATCGGGGCGGCGGGGAAATGTCCCTGAAAGCCGAGGAAGTCGGCGTTGAAAAGATACGTCTGGGTTGCAGACAGGCTGCCATCCGGAAGAAGAACCTTTTCAGGGAGGGTGATCGCTGCCGCGACAACTGCTGTTTGCATCTTATCCATCGATCAAATTCGCCTTTTCCAGCCAGAGGGTCAGGCGGTATCCCGCCGTGTGATCTTTCAGGACGACTCCCCCCGGCAAACGTCCGGCAGGCAGATCGCGATAGTCGTAGTAACGCACAACCCATCCCTGTGCGCCGCCGCGTAACTCCTTGCCGAGCAGATCGGGTCGTTCGCCACCAAAGGTGAAGGTCAGCTCGGCGTCGCCCAGAGACCGTCGTGTTTGATATTGATCAGCTGTTACCGTCAGCCGGTCATCGTCGCGGGGCAGCGGGTCGAGAAAAATCTTCCGCACGCTGGCGGCCACGGTTTCACCCAGACCAGCGTAGGTGGCGAGTTCGGGGAAGAGATAATTGGTCTGGTACCCGTCAACCGTCACCGTCAGATCGAACAGTTTGATACCGAGATCGTTCACCGCCACCAGCCGGATCGTGCGCGCCGTGCGATCGAGTTCAAGCAGGCCGACCATCGGCAGTTTGCGCCAGCCGAGCTCCAGCAACACCGTGTGGCGCATGCGGATCGTGCTGTTGTCAAGCGCCCAACTCCCGCCCAGCAGTTCTGACATGGCCAGCGGATGCGTGGCGCTCAAAGTCGGTGCCGGAAACGGCCCTGCCGAACGACAGCCACAGAGGATCAAGACCAGGCAGAGGCCGACCAGTATCATCTTCGTCATCGTCATTTGAGCCACCGTCGGGACAGCACCGGAACCACCAGCAGCGCCGCCGGAATCGCGACACTGATACCGATCAGCACACTGACGCCGATGGAATACAGCGCCGGATGTTGCCCCAGAATCAGCGCGCCAAACCCGGCCAGGGTCGTCAATCCGGAGACGAAAACCGCCTGTCCGGTGCCAAGATCACTCTTTTCGTCTTCGCGACAGACCATAAAAATACCGTAGTCCACCCCGAGCCCGATCACCAGAATGGTGGCGATGATGTTAAACAGATTAAACTCCACCCCGAGCGTCGCCATCACCCCGAACATGCCGAGCAGGCCACTGGCCACCGGCACCAGCGCCAGGACAACCTTGCGCAGGTCACGAAAGAGGAGCAGCAGCAAGGTCACGATCAGCACCGCTGCCAGCGTAATAAAGCGCAAAAAATCGTCCTCAATCGCCGCGCTGATCTCACTGCGAAAACAGGTCGGCGACACCAGGCGGGTCGCCGGATCGGACTCAATCGTTGTCAACGCAGCCAGCACCGGTGGCGAATCGGGGAGCAACGTTAACGACCGGGTCACACCGTCTTCAGTAAAAAGCAGCGCCGCAAACGCATCGGCAAATCCGGCCGCACGGTAAAAATCAAGCGTTACCGGCGCCACCGCTGTGGTTAAGCGTTCGGTAAAGGGAACAAATGCTTGCGCTGAAAACCCGAGCCGGGTCGCTTCTTCCTGTAACGTCGCGACGATCTGCTGGCCGTGTTCGCCGGTCCAGAAATCGTTCCAGCGCTGACGATTTTCCGCCTGGCTGGTCAGCGCGGGGAGTAACGGCGCCAGTGACACCAGCCGCTCAGCAGGCAATGCCGTTTGCAGCCGCTCAAAGAGCCGATCATTGGCGGCCAACGCTGCTTCGGCCCCGCCGCCAAAGCTGAAAACCAGCGCCTGCCCGTGCAACCCACCCCAGGTCTGTGCGAGTTGCGTTTCAAGCTGACGGAGCTCTGGCGGGGTCAAACTGAGTGCGCGCAGATCGCCGTTAAAACGAATATCCCGTGCCTGCCAGCCGCACAGCAGCAGAAGCACGAACCAAACCGTCACCAGCAGCCAGCCGCCCCGCTTACGGTCGGCGCGGCGGGGAACGGCGGAAATGATCTGCACCGCGCCGCTCGGCAGCAGGTGGGGCAACACCAGCAGGGACAGCAACAGCGCGGTCACAATTCCGGCGACCGAAAAAACCGCCAGTTGCCGCTGACCGGGCAAATCAGATAACAGCAGCACCGCGAACCCGCCAATCGTGGTCAGACCGCCAAAGAGGAGCGGACGGGCAACCTTGCCGAGCGCCACCGCCGGGTCACCGACCGCATGGCGGAGTGCATAGTAGACATGAATGGCAAAATCGACCGAAATGCCGAGCAGCACCGCGCCGAAGCCGAGGGTGATCGCGGATACCGGTTGATAAACCAGCGCCACGGCGCAGGCGGCGGTGGTCAGCACCAGAACCGGGGTCAAAAACACCCAGAGCGCCTGCCGCCGACGTAAAAAAATGGCGAAGATCGCCGCAATAGCGCTGAGCGAACACCCGAGCACCACCCACAGGTCAGCTTTGACTGCGGTGGCGTTCGCCAGAGTATAACGGTGGCCGCTTAAAAACGTTGCCTTGATCCCGTCCGGCAGCACCAGGCGGGCGGCAGTGGAAAAATCGTCTTCGAGTGCGACGGCACCGGCCGAATCAGTGACGGCCAACGGCGTTTCCGCCAGCAGCAGCAGATGACGACGATCACTGCTGACAAAATGATTGTCACTCAGTTGCGCGTTCGGCACCAGCCGCAAATAGCGTAATTTTTCCAGTGCCAGCTGGCGCAGGTTCAGTGGATCGCTGCGCAGAAGCTGTTTCAGCGCCCAACCTTCGGGAGCAAGGAGGGCGGCGTAGCTGTCATTCACCCGTTCCCGAACTGCCGACGGCGTTAATTCGCGGCTGAGTCGCTCGGCATCTGCGGCGCTGAACAGGTTCGGCAGCACACCGAGCATCGCGCTCACCAGATTGCCCCCCGCTTCGCCATCCGGACCGCTGACCACCCGGGAAAAGGTCTCGCGCGGCAGTTCTGCCGCCAACCGGTCAGCCGCCTGAATCAGCGCGTCGGTCGATACCGAAGCGTCCGCTGTCAGGTCGATAATAATCTTGCGGGCAAAAGGTGCCCGCTCCAGCAAACGCAAGTCGCTGCTGGCGGTGCCACTTTCGGGGAGCATCGCCGCAATATTCTCTTCCAGCTCCAGCCGGGTAAACGCCGCCAGGCTGACGAGCCAGAGGAACAGGGTAATGATCAGCAGCAGCGTCCGCCGCCGCGCCAGGCGCCGATAAAGGGAGGCAAAGAGGCCGTCCATCAGCATTTATCCCCTCCGTCCCATCAGTTGCGAAAGGTCTCATCAGGCACAGGCTGATTGATTATCGCGTCACTGAAGCGGATGATCGTCGCGTCCCCGTCCTGCTCATGCATCTCGACCTGCTGCACATGGGTGTCATCAGCCGCAAAAATAATTTTCAGATGATCGAGGAAGCCGACCTCAGTCCGGGGTATCAGCTTCAGGGTCGCCGGATTCTCCCCCAGCACTTCCAGCTGATAACGCTCGCGCAGCCAGCCAAAATCGGCTCGTGCCCACGCCAGTAACTGCTCGGCCACGATCCGCATCATCGGGTCGCTGCGGATGTCGAAACTTTCACTGGTGCCGGCCCGTCCGTGCCAGCGTCGCCCACGGTCACCTGAGAGGACGAACCCGGTCTTGACCGGTTCGAGCAGCTCCCAGCGCAACTGGTCCGGTTTGGCAAAAGCGAAACGGCCGCTTGAAGTCAGCACCTCGTCAAAGATTGCCAGCCGCTTTTCCTGGGTAAAAGCGCTGGTCACCGTCCGGACGTTGGTCGCCGCGGCTTCCAGGCGCTCGAACAGCGGCTCAGCCTCGGCAGCAAAGAGCGGCGCACAGGTCAGCAGCACCAGCAGCACCAGCAGCGTTATGGCCAGGAACAAACGCATCAGCTCCCCTCCCGTGCTGCGGAACGTTCGCCCGGCACCCAGAGTTTCAGCGTGCCCTCGGCAAGGATGGTGTCGTCGCGCCGGACACTGGCACGAATCATATGAAAGCCGTCGATCGCACCGATAGTGGCCACCTCGACGATCAGCGTATCACCGACCTGCGCGTCGGCAGCGAAGCGTGCCTTGCGGATGCCGACCAAAAAACCTTCCAGCACCGGCTTTCCCTGCGACCGAGCGTCGTACCCTTTAAGCGCCGCATAAGTCTGCGCCATCATTTCGACCAGCGCGACCCGGTTGAGGTTACCATCCACCAGCACACAGTCGCTACGCAGCGTAACTTCCGCCGCCCCGGAATGATCGGGATGACAGGTCAGCAGACGATCGATCAACATCATCGGGGGACGATGTGGCAAGAGGTTTTCTGCTGCCTGCGGCAGGGGCAGAAGCGCTTCACTCATCATCGCCTAGTCCCAGTAACGATCGAGATCGTCAAACAGCTGACTGGAAAAAAGGAGCGTGCGGAACTTGACCAGATCATTGTGGAAAATCCGGGTGTTGTCATAGACGCTGAATTCTTTCGACAACTCAGCGTAAACACGCCCGGTTCCCTTCCCCAGTTTGTCACTGTTACGGAACGACAACGCCTGGAGCACGGCGAGAATTTCGAGGGTCATCACATGTTTAGCGTTACTGACCGACTTGAACGCCTTGCGCGCGGCCACCGTCCCCATGCTGACAACATCCTGATTCGAGGCGTTGCAGGAGATATTATTGGTACTCACCGGCCCCGCCAGCTGACGGTTTTCGGCGGTCGTCGAGGTCGCCAGGTATTGCGCTCCCATGAACCCCATGGTCAATCCCAGGGTGCCGGGGATGAGGAACTCGGGCAAGCCTTCGTTGAGGTTCTTGTCGAGATATTTGTTGAGGCGGCGCTCGGACAGGTTGCACAGGGTCGAGATCGCCATACAGAGGGAATCCATGGCGAAGCCAACACTCTGCCCGTGAAAATTGCCCCCATGAATCACCTTGCGCTCTTTGGGGATAATGATCGGGTTGTCGTTCGACGAATTCGCCTCAATCTCGATCGTCCGATTGGCGGCTGCAATCGCTTCGCTGACCGGCGCCAGCACCTGCGGCGTACACCGCACCGAATAGACATCCTGCACGTTGATGCTGGTCTCGTAGACCGGGCCACCGGTCTCCTGCTGGCGGATCAGCGCATGCATATCCTTGCGCAGGGTGATATTGTCCGACCCCGCGTAAAGTTTACGGATCGTGTTCGCCACTTCAACCTGCCCCGGATGCGGTTTAACCCCGTGCAGATCTTCATCGTAGGCATCATCAATGCCGCCAAATATTTCGAGGGAGAACGCACCGGTGACACAGCTCAGGCGCAGCAGCTTTTTCGCGCCAAAAAGGGCAAACGCCGCCAGCGCAGTCATCGCGCTGGTGCCGTTCATCAGCGCGATCCCCTCCTTGAAGCTGAGGCGCATCGGGGTCAGCCCCTCTTCGGCATAAACCTCCTCAGCGTCGCGCAGCACCCCTTTGTGGTAGACGCGCCCTTCGCCGATAATCGCCAGCGCCATGTGGGCCAGATGGATCAGGTCACCCGACGCCCCGACGCTGCCGTTGCGGGGGATGTAGGGAGCGATGCCGCGATTGATCATCTGCTGCATATGCTCCAGCAACTCCACCCGCACACCGCTGAACCCCTTGACGAGGGTATTGAGACGCACCACCAGAACCGCCAGGGAAATATAATATTTAAGCGGATCCCCCAGTCCGGCCGCATGACTGCGGATCAGGTTGACCTGCAACTGTTCGATCTGGTCATCGCCGATAATCTTGTTGCACATCGGACCAAAGGAGGTGTTGACGCCGTAGATAACGCGTTTGGCCGCAACCTCTTCTTCGAGAAACGTGCGGCTTTCGCGACAACGCTCCAGAGCTTCGGGATCAAGACCGACAAGCTTGTCGCCCACCCCGATCGCGACAATATTTTCAATCGTTAAATCGTAACCGTTCAGTATGACTGTGGGACGTGTTGACATTGTGTAAAATTCCTTCCCTGAAGCATGATGCACTCGCAAAAAGAAAAAGCCCATTCAACCACGAAGAACACGAAGAACACGAAGAACACGAAGAACACGAAGAACACGAAGAACACGAAGAACACGAAGAACACGAAGAACACGAAGAACACGAAGAACACGAAGAACACAAAGTTGAAAAGCTGAAGATCTTGTTTTCCCAGACTGTGGGCTTGAATCCGCCCTGAACAGAGGTGAGCCGTATCTAAGTCAGCGCGGCATTGCTTGGTTTTAAACCAAAAAAACTTTGTAATTACTCACCTGCTCGACCAAAGGCCGTCATCCCCGAGTGCTCCTGTCGGGGATCCAGACTTTAACCCTGAAAAATCTGGATTCCGGCTGAAATCTTGCCGGAATGACTCTGTAGGAGTCGCCTTCAGGCGCGATTGTTCGCGGCTAAAGCCGCTCCTACAAAAGAGCTGAATAGTTACAAGCTTCTTTTGTTCTGGTTTTCTCCGTGTTCTCCGTGCCCTCCGTGGTGAAAACCAAATCAAAAAAAACTTTACGCTCTATCACCCTGTATCCCTGCCAAGTTCCTTTTTCTCCGTGTTCTCTGTGCCCTCCGTGGTGAAAATCAGCCCCCGCTATTTCTTAGATCGAAAAAATGAACCGGCTTGCGCTTCGTTTCCTGAAGCGTCCGGGCACGCACATCTTCAGGGCTTACCACCATGACCTCTGGCTTGACTCGCGTCCGGGCGGCAATCTGTTCGGCCACCGCGTCAGCGGATAACGACCCGGCGTCGGCACCGACCACCACTCGCACCCGGTCAGACAGTTGATAGGTGTTATGAACTTCGAGATAGTATCCGTTGACCGCCTCGATTCCTTGCAACACCGCAAAGATCGCCGGCGGATAAACCGTGACCCCGCGAATCTTCAGCATCTGACTTTTCCGTCCAAGGATCGGTCCCAGGCGCGGCGAACGCCGCCCGCATGCGCAGGGTTCCTCGTGCAGGACGGCCATGTCGCCAGTTCGAAAACGCAACAACGGCATGCCGGTTACGCCCAGCGGGGTTACCACCACTTCGCCCGTTTCACCGGCAGCGACCGGTCGTCCCGCTTCATCGAGGAGTTCGAGAACAATCAGTTCGGGGTGAAGATGCCCCCCCTGTTGCGCACAACAATCGGTGAACGCGGTCGCCAGTTCGGTGCTGGCATAGGTTCCGAAAACCTGTGCGCCCCACAGTTCGTGCAACTGCTGCCCCAGTGCCGACAAACTCAGCTCGGCACAACGCACCGGCTCGCCGATACAAATCAGGCGCTTGACGCCGAGTGTTTGCGGATCATGCCCGGCGGCCTGTAATGCCCGTGCAACGACCCGCAGCAGGGTCGGGACGCCCACGATGGCGCTCGGTTGCTGTTGCAGCACCATCTCACAGAGTAGCGGCACACTACTCGAACCAACCCGGATCGATGCCGCCCCGAGGCGTTCCAGCCCGAGAAAGTAAGCCAGTCCGGCCATGAAACAGCGATCCAGCGCCGCCGCGATAATGACCCGGTCGTTTTCATCCAGCCCGGTCGCGCGAAACGAAATTTCTTCATTGTAGCCGAGGCGATTGAGGTCGGCGCGCGTCTGTGCCAACGTCACCGGCTTGCCGGTCGTTCCAGAGGTCAGACACAGATCGACAATTGCGCTCGGCGCGACACAGAGAAAATCGGCGGGGCAGCGCTCCAGATCAGCCTTGGCGGTTAACGGCAACCGGCTCAAATCAGCCGCGCCACGGATGCTCCCCGGAGCAATTCCACACTCTGCGAAGATGCGCCGGTAAAATTCCGAATGTTCAGCCAGATAGGCGATATGTTGTTGCAGCAATGCATCCTGGACACAACGCATCTCGGCCGGGGTACGGAACTCAAGATCGGCATAGGTGGCGGCATTAAACTTCATCGGCATCTCATCCGGCGCTATACGAGCGCATCTCGTCAATATTTTTCGCCATCAACGCTGTGACATGTTTACGCATTTCCCGATGACCGGTGTCGCCCGCAAAATCGCGCGGATCGACCGGTGCCAGTGCCCGCAGGCAGACCCGAGACGGCAGCAGCCAGTGGCGCCCCGGTGGCATCAACCGGTCGGTGCCGGTGATGCAGAGGGGGATCAACGGGACCCCTAACTCAATCGCCGCGCGAAACGCACCGGAATAAAAGTGCTGCAACTGGCCATCACGACTGCGATGCCCCTCGGGAAAGAAGAGCAGCCAACCGTTGCGGGCCATGACTGCGCGACAGATCGCGGCGGATTCGTCCCAACCATCACTTTCGATATCGAGATAACCGGCATTACGCATAAACGCGGTGTAAAAAAACAGTTTGCGGAATGGCCAGGCACGCACCACAAAGTTGATGTCGTAGATCGGCAACAGGCCCATGCAGTAGGTGTCGAAAAAAGACAGGTGATTGACAATCAGAATTCCCGGCGGCGCGTCAAAAACACCGTCCAAACCTTCGCGCCGAAAGTGCACAAACGGGGCAAAGAGGAGCAACCAGACGCGCCCGTACAACCAGATAAAATGGCGGGTAATGCGCCCGACATCCCATCCGGTGACGACCTTCCATCCCAGATAGAGGAAGGGGCTGAGCACGATCCCCACCAGCGTCCAGACGACCAACGCCGGCCAGGCGAACAGGTTCATCAGGAGCGCGCGGGGGCGATAGCGTTCAGCTGCGGGCGTCACTGCACCGCCGGTTGTTTCGCCAGCAGACACTTACGAAGCCTGCTCCGTTTCATTGAGTTTGCCGAGGACAAAGGTGTGAATTTCTCCCAGTTTGCGAATTTTGCGAATCGCCTGCTCTTCGCGAATCTTGAATTTGAACGCACTTTCGAGCACAATCACCATATCGACGATATCGAGACTGTCGAGCCCGAAATCATCAAAAATATCGGCATCCGCGTCCATATCTTCCAGCTCGAGTTCAAACTCCTCGGCCAGCGATGAGTTGATCAACGCGACAACTTCCTGTTCAGTCATGCGGGGTATCTCCTTAAAACAATTGACGAATTCACGCCCCCGAGGGCGAAGTTATTTTTAACCATCAGGTTCACCTGCGTTTCCCGTGGTTGGCGCACATGATCGAGCTGCGCACAGGCCGGATCGATATGCTCAAGATTGAGGGTGGGCGCGATCAGGCCACGCTGCATGGCACCCACCGCACCGGCCAGTTCCAGCGAACCGCTCGCGGCCATGGCGTGCCCCATGTGCCCCTTGAAACTGCTCACCGGCACGCGCGCACCGAAGAGTTCGTGAATCGCTTGCGCCTCGGCAATATCCCCCTGCTCGGTGGCGGTAGCGTGAGCATTGACGTAATCGACCGCTGCAGCTTCCAGACCGGCATCGGCCAGCGCCAGACGCATACATTCGGTCATCGCTGCCGGATTCGGATTGGCGATATTCGAACTGTCGGTCAAGGTCGCAAAGCCGACAATTTCGGCAAGGATATTGGCGCCCCGTGCCTTGGCCAGTTCGAGTTCTTCGAGGAGCAGGATACCGCTCCCTGCGGCGCACACTACCCCGTCACGATCGCGGTCAAAAGGGCGCGGGGTCCGGGTCGGCGTGGCATTGAAGTTGATTGAAGCGGCGTGCATGACATCGAAGGTCGCCACCGTCAGCGGGTGAAACTCGTCGGCACCGCCGCACAGCATCCGGTCCTGTTTGCCAAAGGCAATCATTTCAAAGCCGTAACCAATAGCCTGACAGCCGGTTGAGCAGGCGGCTGACGGAGCAAGCAAGCGTCCCCGGATATCGAGGGCCTGCGCCACATTGGACGCGCAGGAGTGATTCATAATATGGAAGAAGAGCGTCGATTTCATCCGCTCCAGGCTGTGGTCGGCCAGATAGTCGATAAAAAATTCCTCGGTCGTCAGGGTACTGCCGACCGTCGAACCGATCACCACGCCGGTTCGTCCGTCCTGACAGGCGGCGGCATCGAGGCGGGCATGAGTCAGCGCCTCCTGTCCGGCAAGGGTCGCATAGATCGACATTGCTGACATCGAGCGGCGAAATTTGCGCGGGATCGCCTTGGCATCTAACGTTGGAACCAGCGCGGCAATTTGCGACCGCAACCCGCCGACCGACTCCAACGCAGAACAATAAGTGACTGCGCTGCGCCCGGTGAGCAGCCCCTCGGTCAACCGCTCAAATCCGCATCCAAACGGTGACACAGCCCCGATTCCAGTGACCACTACCCGCCTCATCTGCATTGTTTCAATTCCTCTCGTAACTGCTCATGGCCAAGCACCGTACCACAACATAAAAATGCCGAGAGCATCGTCCCGAACAACCCTGGACCAGCCACCGCCTGCCCTGCCAGCAACAGGTTGGGAACGCGCGTTAGCGGCTGGGGATTATACTGTCCAACACGGTGTTTAACGCCATACAGACCACCGCCGGGGTTATTGCTATAATCGCGCAAGGTGAGCGGAGTGGCCACTGCGACCGACCGGATTGCGCCGCATTCCGGGAACAGCTGCAAGCGTCGCAGCAATTTCTGGCTGAGTTCATCTTTGAAGTGCCGATAATCGGCGGGACGTCCGCCAAAACGACTTTCCTGCCAACGCGCTGTGAGTTGCGCCGCACAGGGACTAATCACCACCATACCACCACAACGAGAGGGGTCAGCGCTCCGCTCCGCTCCGGCGATAAAGAGCAAACCATCATCCGGCCCCGTCCCCATCCCGCCGGGCGCAGCATCAAACATCAGTACATTGGAACGTAACAGCCACTCTGGCGCAGTCTCACAAGCCACGTAAAATATCAGGGCCGAGGTGGTATTTTCAAGCTGTTTCATCCTTTTTTTGAAAATTGGCCGAAAAAATTTATCCGCGACCAAATCGATCAGCCTCGCTGGATGAACCGTGGCGATCACCGCCGCCACAGTGACCTCTTCACCATCGACCAGGCGCACGCCACACACCCCGGTGCTGTCGCCCAGAATCCGCTCAACCGCGCGACCGGTGAGAATCTCCACCCCGGCGGCGCGCAAAGCGGTTTCAAACGCCGCAACCAGTGCTGCGCCACCACCGACAAAACCGTGCGCCGAGCGATAGTAGGGACCGACAAAACAGGCGTGCAGCGCAAAAGGAATGTCACTCGGAGGCGCACCATGCAGCACACAATGAGCCGCAAAAATCTCTTTCAGGCGTGGTGCAATAAAAAGCTCATCAAGCACCTCCTGCAATGAGGGGCCATGCACATAATCCAGCGTCGGCTGGGCGGTAAAATCACGGTCAAGATTGATGTAGGGAAATGTTCCCGCTGCGGCAGCAAGTCGTTGCAGATACGTTGCAATGGCGACGCGTTCCGTGGGAAAGAGTCTCGCCAGCCGCGCGATGATCGCGTCATCGCCAAGCGGCAGGGCAAAGCTCATGCCGTCGGCAAACTGAAACCGGTCGAACCCGGCCGGATCAAACGCTTTGATTTGTAACGGGTCAAGGAGCCCGAGATAGCGCAGAAAAAGGTGCAGCGATTCGCCGGGTGCGAGCCCTCCGGCATAATGGAACCCGGTATCGAAGTTCACTCCGTCACGCTGAAACCCGCCGACCAGCGGTGCCAGTCGCGGGGCCTGTTCAATCAGCACCGTGCGGCGACCATGTTTCGCCAACAGCAGCGCGGCGGTCATCCCGGAGATGCCGCCACCGATGACCGCGTAGTCGTAACGCATTAGCTGAAGCCCAGCACCAGACTGGAGTTGGTCCCTCCAAAACCGGCGGAGTTACAGAGGATATGCTCGGGAGCCAGATTGACCGTGGCAGGGATGATGTTCAGTTTGGCCGAATGTTCGTCGGGGGTGGTAAAGTTGAGATTCGGAGCGAGGAAGCCGTTGCGCGCCATCAGCACCGAATAGACCACCTGCGAGGCACCGGACATCCACAGTTCATGCCCGGTCAGCGATTTGAGGGAGGAAACCGGCGGACAGTGATCGCCGAAGACGGAGTAGATATTCTGTGCCTCGGCGGCGTCCCCCGCCGGGGTGGAGGTGGCATGAGCACACAGATAATCGATATCGGTCGTCTGCAAGCGGGCATTTTTCAGCGCCATGCACATGGC